>CAZDSN010000248.1:0-6170 GCA_964507675.1 uncultured Ardenticatenaceae bacterium
TATACCCACAAATCATTGGGTGCGCCGGCTGACCATTCATACACCCACTCCGCTGCCAACGGGGGCATATTCACGCAGCCGTGACTGTGCTTATAACCAAAACGATCATGCCAGTATGCGCCATGTAGAGCGATTTCCATCACCTTGTCAAAATACATGGTGTGTGGCACATCTTCCACCACGTAATAATCAACCTTCCCCTCAGCCCCATCCATCAACGTCTCATCCCACCGGTCCCATACCTGGAATAACCCTTCTCGCGTTGGCCACCAGTTCAACCCGCTGGAGATAAGCGAGGCGTACACCATACGGTCGCCCTCATAGGCGGCAAACGTCTGCTCATACAGGTCTATCTCTGTCCAATACTCATTCTCTCCAATCTCTGCCGGGCGCGGGCTGGGGTCAACCAATCCCACGTATGTCTGGCGTATCCAGCGATCGCCGCCAATGTTGTACCAGATCCAGTTATCATCTTCGGGCACGACCTGGGCATCAAACACTTGAAAGAAAGTGTACCGTTCTAGTTGGGAAAGGTTGGGATCAGGTTCACCGCCAGGTGTGCTGCTGGGCCGTACGCGCGCCAGGACCCATCCGAACGGGTGTTGCGGCGGGCTGGTCAGCAGTACGCCCGCATATTCAGATATTTTGACGGGGCGGATGGCGTTTTCCTGCACATATTCGCCCGGATTGATCATGTACCACAATTCCCCCTGGTCATTTTGCAGCGGATAATTGACGGTCACATAGAAGAAGCCGCGTCCCACGTTATACAACGGCGCGGACGCTGTAGTTGGCTCTGGGTAGACGTTGATGTGATCTTCCAGATAGGCGTAGGTGCGGCGGCTGAGCAGGCTGTCTGTCACCGGCGGCGGCGGTACAAACTGGGGTGGGGTGGGTTTGGTGTCACAAATATAACCCAGGTTGGTGGAGTGGAAATAACATTGGGCTGCCGTTGCTGGGCGCGCCGCCACCAACAGCCCAAAGGTTATCAGGACAAAGAAAGTCAAAAATAAGGCAAATTTTCGCATGATTACACAGTCTTCAAATAGGATGATGAAATGGTGTGAATGTTGATAGGCTGTTGTGCCTGAGGCAAGGTTCAGGTGGAATGCAGGATGCGGCCACAACTGCCGCAGTAAACTAACTGTCCTGCGGCGGCTTCACGCACCGTGTTGGCCGAAACGACTACGCGACACCCCTGGCACATATTTTGCTTGAGGGCCACGACGGCGATCCCGTTCCGTTGTTTGCGGAGTAACCGCTCGTACTCAGCTAACAAATCGGCGTCAATGACGGCGCTTTGTTGCTGGCGATTTTGCTGCAATTTCTTGAGGTGCGCAACCAACTCTATCTGTTCCTGCTGCAGTCTGGCCTGGTCTCGCTGCCACGCAGCTTCAATTTGCTGCCAGGCAGCGGCAGCGGTCTTGTGGGCGGCAGCGTTGTCGTCCACCATGATCATGGCTTCCAAAAGCTCGTCCTCCAAATTCGCTCGCTGGCGGCCCAGAGACTCCAGGCTGAGCTGTAAGTCGCTTAACGATTTCGGATTCTTGACGCTGCCCGAATAAAGCTGGTCCTCGGTTTGCTTTTGCTTGTTTTTGATTTCTTGCAAAGCCCGATTGTGTTCTCGCTGCTGCTTTTGCCATTTCTCCAGCGCTGCTGCTGCGGCTTGCGCTGTGGCGCGGGCTGTGCGCACGGTTTCTGGTTCCTTTTGTCCCTCAATCACCTCCACCAGGCGGCGTTTAGCCTGGAGTATGTCGGTATCTATTTGCTGGAGATGATACAGGTTCGCGATTTGGGCGGTCATACTTTACCGATCAAGAAATCTGGAGAATCTTATCTGACACGTAGAACGATTTTCAAAATCATTCTCCGCCGGAAAACACAAAAAGCGCCATTGTCCGATTCTTTATCATACCATAAAACTTGCGGCGGCGTATGATTGGCGGCAATCATACCCCAAGACAGGGCGTGGTTCAAAAACGAGCCAGAATAAGTCGCTTATTCGTCTGGCCGTGGCCGCAGGCGGGCGGCAAACTGGCGCAGTTGGTGAAAACTGACGGGTTTAACCAATATCAGGTCTGCCTGCTGCTGCAAGGTGGCGGCCAGGCCGGAGTCGGCGGTAGCGATGATCAGGCGGGTGTGTTCCAGTCGCGCTGTGTTTTGGATGGCGTGCAAAACTTCTTTGCCGGAGACGCCCGGCAGGTGCATGTCTAACACAATCAGGTCGGGCGTCTCCACCCTCAATACTTGTATGGCCGTCTGCCCGTCGCTAATCACCTGTGTGGTATAGCCGGCCAATTGTAGCGCCTGGGCAAAGATAGTGGCCAGGGTGTCGTCATCTTCGATAGCCAGGGCAACAGGTTGTGTCATATGGCTGCCTCGGAAACCCGCCGCAGCGGCAGGATAACGGTGAAGGTGCTGCCTTGCTGGGGGGCGCTGTCCACAGTGATGTCTCCCTCCATCAGGGTGACAAGCTGTTTGACAATAGCCAATCCCAGTCCCATCCCTTGCTCTGGCTGCGTGGGGGGATAGTTGGCTTGTTGGAACGGCTCGAAAATCTGGGCGTGCAGGGTGGGGGGGATGCCAATGCCGGCATCTTTTACCGCAAAAGCCCAATGCCATTCGTCAGGGCAAAACACCCTGATCTCGATCTGGCCGCTGGGAGTGAACTTGATAGCGTTGTCTACCAGATTGAGCAATATCTGAAATAAACGGGTGGCATCCCCCAGCAGTTCATTGGGCACATTGGCGGCAACATGTGTGATTAAGGTTAGTTTTCTGGCTGCTGCTGCCGCTTCAGTGGTTTCTACCACCTGCTGCAACAATGTCCCTATCTGGAATGGGGCGACCACTAGCGTAAACTCTTCCTGTTCCAGGCGAAGCTGCTCCAGCATGTCGTTTACCAGCTTTGTCAGGTAGCGGGAACGGCTGACGATCCTGGCTAACGCCTCTTGCTGTGACGATGATACCCCGCCATAGACGCCATACTCCAACATTTCCGCCAGACCCAAAATGCCATTGAGGGGGGTCCGCAGTTCGTGCCCTACCTTAGCCAACAGCTCTGTTTTTGCCTGCGCCAGCGCTATGGCTCGATCGGCTGCCTTTAATTGGGTAATGTCTTGCAGCAAAACAAGCCGGCCTCCCACACGCTGTTTTTCGTTCAGAATGGGCGATATTTGCAGTGTGAAAAACTGTTCCGCGGCCGGGCTGCCCTCATCAGTCTGAACCCGAAGCTCTGTGTTGGCTACAACTGTGTTCATGAAGGGCAGCGCGTAATCGCTCCAACGCCCTAATACGTCCGTAACGGGCAGGCCGATGGCTGTCTGGTGCGCCAGCCCAAAGAGCTTTTCGGCGGCGGGGTTGGCGTCAACGACCGTGTTGTGTTTGTCCAGCACCAGCATGGCAATATTCATGTGCTGCACCACCAGCGAGCGGGCAATAGGTGGCAGGGCAAACAGGCGCACGCGCGACATACCCAGTCCAAAAATCAACATGCTTAAGGTAAAGGCGAAGGGCGCCAGGTCTAATTGGGGGACGGGGCTGAGCCGCGTCAGGTACAAGGCGTTGGCAATCCAGGGGAGGGCCGGACTGATCAGCAAGACGGTTAACTGCCAACGGTAAAGGGCAGCCAGTCCGCGCAGAGCGAGGAAGAGTCCCAGAGAACCCAGAAATAACAGCGTATAAGAGTACAGCAAGAACAGAAACCAGCCAGGGCCATAACGGGCGTCAAACGTGGCGAAAGGACCATCGGTATTTAGTGTGATGGCGGCCCAAAAAAAGTGGTGGCGTTCGTTGGTAAAAGCCAGCAAAACAGCCAGCAGAGGAATGATAAATAAAGCGATGATACGCCGTCTCGTTGTCCACTGGAATCGCCCCGCGTAGCTTTGGGCAAACAGAAACCAACCCACTGGCAGTGTGGCAATGCCCAGATATTGCCACTGCGCCCAAAACGTTTTCAGACGCAAGGTGGGAGATGTTAATTCCATGGCATACAAAGCGGCCCAGATAGTAATAGACAGGGCTACACTAAAAAACCAGGTTGACCAGCTTTGTCGCTGCCGCCAGACAAGTGTGGCCATTACCAGGGAGAGGGCGGCGGAAAGAAGTAAGAGGATAGCTGCCAGGATGGTTTGCCAGTTCATGAGTGGTCGTGATTGGTAGACGAGTCGTTTCGGATGAGCAATTTGCACGTGACACGCACAGTCTACTGGCGTCTTTCGGATGTGTCAATCCTTCTCAGGTCATTGTTGCCGGCCAATAGAACTACCTTTGATGGCCGTAAAAAGGGTCTCGCAGAGGACCTCAGTTTGGGTGTATTGTGGAGCGTGGGCAGCCTGCCCGCCTCATGCCACAGGAAGAGTCAGCGCTTCGACCTCAAAATGAAAAATACCTCGCAGTGGTTGGCCTGTTACGTGTTCTGCCGGCAAACAGATATAATTCCATTATGGTTAATCGAATTCTGCAATTAGAAGAAGCGCCCTACAGCCAGGAAGATGCGGAGTGGGACGCTTTTGTGGCGGCGCACCCGCATGGCAGTTTGTTGCAAACCAGTCATTGGGCGCGCTTGAAAGGACGTTTTGGCTGGTCAGCGCGGCGGGTTTGGCTGCGCCATGAAGGGCGTCTGGTTGCCGGGGCGCAAATATTGTTTCGTTCCGTGGCCCTGGGCATCGTGCGCATGGGGTATATCCCCCATGGGCCGCTGGTAGACTGGGACAATGACGAACAGGTGTCGGTGCTGTTCAATCAAATTGATTTGGCGGCATACCAGCATCGTGCCGGCATTCTCAAGTTTGAACCTCTTCTCTGGCAAGATGATTTTGGCTCGCAGCATTGGGCAGCTCTTTGCCGGCAGCACAACTGCCTGCCCCACACCGACACCGTGCAGCCCCCACAAACGATCCTGATTGACTTACGCCCAACGACAGATGAGATTTTGGAGCGCATGAAACAAAAGACCCGTTACAACATTCGCCTGGCCGCCAGGAAGGATGTCATCGTGCGCCGTGGCGATGCCCACGACCTGCCTGCCTTTACCCAAATGATGCAGATAACCGGCCAGCGCAATAGTTTTGGCGTGCACGCGCCCCGCTACTACCAGGACGCTTATGATCGTTTTGCCCCTGACCACGTTGGCTTCTTCCTGGCTGAATTTCAAGGACAGCCCCTGGCCGGGGTAATGGCTTTCGCCTGCGGCCAACAAGGCGCTTACCTGTATGGTGCGTCTAATAACCAGGAAAGACAGCGTATGCCCACCTACGCTGTGCAGTGGGCAGCCATGCAGTGGGCTAAAGAGCAGGGTTGCACCTATTACGACCTCTGGGGCGTGCCCGATTATCCCGAAGCTGAGTTAGAAGCCCGCTTTGAAGCGCAGCATGAAGGCTTATGGGGAGTATATCGTTTTAAGCGTGGGTTTGGCGGCGATCTGCGCCGCACAGTAGGCAGCGCCGACCGCGTATATAATAAGATGCTGCACCGCCTCTACCAATGGTATCGCCAGCGGCCAGCCCCACCGGCGACGTCTGATGGGGAGGCCTGACATCACGAACTCAAAACTACAACCGGTTGCTTCTGCCGCTGCCTGGCAGCGCATATTGCTGGCGCTGCCCAATGCCCACGCCCTGCAAAGTTGGACCTGGGGCGCATTTAAGAGCCGCTGGGGTTGGTCAGCCCGGTCCCTGTGGCTGCCGGCGGCTGACGGTTCGCCTGCTGCCGCTGCTCTGGTGTTGAAGCGCAAACTGCCGCGCCTGCCATTTGCTATTTTATACGTACCCAAAGGTCCTTGCCTGGATTATACAGATGCGTCGCGGCGACAGGCGATGCTGACTGAATTGGCCCACCTGGCCAGGCAAGAAAACGCCATCTTCATTAAAATCGATCCAGACGTACCGGTCAGCCATGGCCTGGAACCAGAAACGCCGGCGCCAGCGGGGCAGCAGTTCCTGGCTGAACTCCAACAATTCGGCTGGCGCTTTTCCGCCAGCCAGATTCAGTTCCGGAACACGGTTGAATTAGACCTGACGCCTTCCGAAGAAGAGCTGCTGGCAGCTATGAAGCAAAAGACGCGCTACAACGTGCGCCTGGCCGAGCGCAAGGACGTGATAGTTCGAGAGGGTGGGCTGGCAGATTTGCCGCTGCTGGCGCAAATGTACATGGCAACTGCGGCGCGGGAT
>CAZDSN010000249.1:0-6155 GCA_964507675.1 uncultured Ardenticatenaceae bacterium
GCAATGGACGATCAGGCCGACTTCGCCGCCCTGCTCCGCCACCAGTTGGCGCAGACGGGTGTGCATGGACTCGAGGGTGGCTTCGTCGTAATAACCGCGAGCCAGCCCCGACTGGTTGGTGGCCACAGCCACGGTCCAGCCTGCCTGGCTCAGGCGGGCGATAGCCGCGACCGAACCGGGGATCGGAGTCCACTCGTCGAGCGACTTGATGTAGGCGTCGGAGTCTTCGTTGATGACGCCGTCGCGGTCGAGGATCAGCAGTTTCATGCAGTTACCGAGGCGACCGGGCGACATGACGCCGCCCGGTAACCCGTCAGCCCAGCAGGGAGATATCGGCGACGCCGAGGAACAGGCCGCGCAGCTGGTTCAGCAAGGCCAGGCGGTTGGCGCGTATGGCTTCGTCTGCGTCCATAACCAGCACGTTGTCAAAAAAGGCGGTAATGGCCGGCTGGAGGTGGCGTAGGGCCGTGAGTAATGCCGGCAGCGTGCCATCCATTTGCGCCGCCGCTTCGTCATAAGCTACCAGCAGTTGCCCTTCATCCGCCAGGGTAAAGGCTGTGGGGCGTAGCGCATATTCCTGTTCCTGGCTGCGGGTGATCCGGACGCAGCGGGCATAAGCGTCTAACAACAAACTCCAATCAGCCCCCTGTACCGCGGCTTCCAGAGCCAGTGCCGTCTGGTCAGCAGCGTAAGGATCATGCGCTTGCTCAGCTAACACGGCCTTAATGACATGGGTGCTGATGCCTTTCTCGCGCAAAACAACCTCCAGGCGACCAGCAATGAAGGTTAGCACCTCCCGCTGCACGGACCATTCTGCCGGCAGGGGCAGCAGCGCCGCTGCTTTAGCCAGCGCCTGGCGCAAATCAAACGAAATTTCGTTGGCTATCAGATTTTCGATTATGTGAATGGCAGCGCGGCGCAAAGCAAAGGGATCATTGGAACCTTTGGGGGCCAGCCCGGCGGCAAACAGGCCGGCCAGACTATCGAGCCGGTCTGCCAGCGCCAGCGCCAACCCTGGTCGCGTCTGGCTAACCGCTTCATACTGTTCGGCAATAGCGGCAGCTACGGCTTCTGGCTCGCCGCTGCGGCGGGCATAGTGAGCGCCCATGATGCCTTGCAAGGAAGTCATTTCTACCACCAGGCTGGTGGCCAGGTCCGCCTTGCTGAGCGCAGCGGCGCGAGCGGCAACAGCCGTTTCGGGCGGGGTAAGCTGGAGCATTTGGGCAATTGGGGGCGTCAGTTTTTCCAGCCGCCGCACTTTGTCCCGCATGGAACCCAATTCAAATTGAAAAGTCAATTTGTCCAGATCAGACAGAAAATCAGCCAGGGAGCGCTTGATGTCATTATTGTAGAAGAAGTCGGCGTCAGCAAAGCGGGCGCGAATGACGTGTTCGTTGCCGTCAGCGACGATGTCCAGATGCAGGGCGTCGCCGTTGCGTACAGCGATAAAGTAAGGCAGCAGGTCGCCAGCCGGGTTGTAAACGGGAAAATACCGCTGGTGCTTTTTCATGACAGCCACCAGCGCTTCAGCAGGCAGGGCCAGATATTTTCCCTCAAAACTGCCTATGAGGGGCGTGGGCAGTTCGACCAGGTTGGTTACTTCAGCCAGCAGCCCTTCATCTCGCCGCAACTGGCCGCCTTTAGCGGCAGCCAGAGCGCTGGCGTCACGCCAGATGGCCTCGCGCCGCTGTGTCATATCCAGAATGATGCCATTTTGCTGCATGGCGACCATATACTGATCTGCATGGTCAATGGTGATCGCCGGGGAATCATACGGGCGCAACCCGCGGCTGGCGCGGCCGCTGACGACACCGGCATAGGCAAACGGCGTCACCTCGGCCCCATACAACGCTACCAGCCAGCGCAAAGGCCGGCTGTAGGGAATGTTGGTATGGTTCCAACGCATGGTGCGCTCAAACTTAAGGCCGGCAATCAAGTCAGCCAACCGTTCCGACAGCGCCTCGGGTGCGGGACGGCCCCGTTCAAACACAGAAGCGACCACGTAGCTGCGTTTCCCTTCGGTCACCACTCGCAAATCGGCTACATCCACGCCTTTGCCGCGAGCGAAACCGATGGCTGCCGGCGTGGGTTGGCCGGCGGCGTCAAAAGCGCGGTCAGCAGGCGGCCCTTTCACTTCCGTTTCCAGGTCGCCCTGACGGGCAGCCAGGCCATACACCAACACTGCCAGGCGGCGGGGGGCGCCATGCACTTCAATGCGCTCATAACGGAGGCGTAAATCGGCCAGCAGTTCGGGCATCATCTGGCGCAGTTGGTTAAGGGCAGTGGTCAGGTCGGATGCCGGCAGTTCCTCACTGCCAATTTCTAACAAGAATGTGCGCGCATCGGCGGTGGTATATGCCGGCAGCGGCGGCAGAACCATCGTGGGCGCAGGTTTGCTCCAGCCGGGCGTCTGCAGCAGCGGATATCCCAGTTTCTCCCGCTGCGCCAGATATAATTCCGCCACCTGCCGCGCCACCTGGCGCATACGGCGAAAATATTGCGCCCGCTCCGTCACGCCAATGGCGCCACGCGTATCCAGCACATTGAAGAGATGGGAGCATTTCAAATTATAGTCGTGCGCCGGAGCCACCAGCCCGGCCTTCAGACAGCGCAGCGCCTCGCGCTCATAGGTGTCATACACCTCATGCAGCGCTTCCACATCCGCCCCATGAAAATAATAATGGCAATGTTCAATTTCTGCTTGCAGCAGCACGTCGGCGTAAGCCACGTTCGCGCCGTAGGTCATCTCCCACACGCTGTTTGTGTTCTGCAAGGCCAGCGAGATACGGTCCAACCCGTACGTGATTTCCACTGAAACCGGGTCGAGATCAAAGCCGCCCGCCTGTTGGAAATAAGTGAACTGCGTAATCTCCTGCCCATCCAGCCACACTTCCCAACCCAACCCCCACGCCCCCAGGGCCGGACTTTCCCAGTTGTCCTCCACGAAGCGAATATCATGCTCACGCAGGTTAATGCCAATCGCTTCCAGGCTCTTCAAGTAAAGTTCCTGCGGGTTGCCTGGGTCAGGCTTGAGGATCACTTGCAGTTGGTAATGCTGCTGCATCCGGTTTGGATTGTCGCCAAAGCGACCATCGTCTGGCCGGATACTCGGCTCTACGTAGACAACGTTCCACGGCTCCGGACCTAACACGCGCAAAGAAGTGGCCGGGTTCATCGTGCCCGCACCCACCTGAACGTTATAAGGCTGCCACACCAGGCAGCCCTGATCTTTCCAATACGTCAAAAGACGCAAAATAATGTCGGCAAAGCTTAGCTTCTCACTCATAAAATAGTCCACGATACGGTAGGTCAAGTAGTTCCAGCACATCAGGGTGTCCGCCCCGCCTGCGGCGGAGCGGACACCCTGTATATATGGGCGCCCAATGTCAAGAGAGCGGGGATTATAGCATGGGCAGCGATGAGGTCGCAATGGCATATAACGCGGGCAGGATGCCCACCCTACGGAAGGGTGAAGTATTCCTATGACGGGGAGCGACGCATTTGCTATAATCGCTGCTTGATGTCTTTGCGTCGCCCTGTTAACAACAGGCTGCTCCCACAAAGCGGTCTGACCATCCCACATCTGGAGCATTGCCATGAAATTTGGTGAAACGATCATCCGGCTCCTCGGCGGCGGCGCTTTGGGGGCAGTGGTCGGCGTTACCCTGGCGGCGGCTCCTCTGGAACTGGCCCGCATTCTGATAACCGTGTTGAGCCTGGCCATCGTCGTCATGCTGGGCTTCTTTTTGTTTGGCCTGGAACAAAAACGCCGCCTGACGGCTATCGTTATCCTGGTAATCCTGGCCTTTCTGATATTGCTCAACCAGACAGTGGCCCAGACAGTCTGGCAAGGTATGCGCTTTCTGGCGGATGCCCTGGCCCGTCTGCTGCTGTCCACTCGCGGCCAGAACACCAGCGAAACCGTTGTTACCTGGGTCGTTCTGGGCGCGGCGGCCAACCTGCTCTTTGGCGCAGTTGACCTGGATACCTGGCGACGCGCCAACCGATAACTCATTGGTACGGCTAACGAAAACAAAATGTCCTTTTTTAACAAACGTCTCTTTACACCTGGCCCGCTGACCACCAGCGACACCGTCAAAGCGGCCATGCAGCATGATTGGGGTTCGCGGGATGATGCCTTTATTGACCTGGTACACCACATCCGGCAGGCGCTGCTCGACCTGGGAGGCGTGACCGCGCCGGCTTATACGGCCGTTATCATGCAAGGCAGCGGCACCTTTGGCATTGAGTCCGTCATTTCCTCCATCACTCCGCCCACAGGCAAATGGTTGATGCTGATTAACGGTGCGTATGGGCGGCGCATGGCCCAGATTGCCGCCGTGCACCGTATCCCCACCACCCGTCTGGCATTCTCCGAAAACCGGACGCCCACGCCCGCAGACGTAGCCGCAGCGTTGGCCGCGGACCCGTCTATCACCCACGTGGGCGTGGTGCACTGCGAAACCACCACAGGTATTTTCAATCCGGTGGTCGCCATTGGGGACGTTGTTTTCCAGCATGGTCGCCAGTACGTGGTAGACGCCATGAGCAGTTTTGGGGCAGTTCCTCTGAACCTGGCGGAAAGCCACATTGATTATCTGATTTCGTCGGCTAACAAATGTATTGAAGGCGTGCCTGGCTTTAGTTTTGTGCTGGCGCGGCAGGCGGCGCTGCTGGAGACGAGAGGGTGGGCGCGCACGCTCAGCCTGGATTTGTGGGCGCAGTGGCAGGGGTTGGAAGCCAACGGTCAGTTTCGCTTCACGCCGCCGACCCATGCGCTGCTGGCTTTTGGGCAGGCACTGGCTGAACTGGCGGCGGAAGGGGGCGTAGCAGGACGGGCAGCCCGCTATCGCCACAATTATGAAGTGTTGGTCGCTGGAATGCGCCAGCTTGGATTCTGTGAATATCTGGACCCCGCCGACCAGGGGTATATTATTACCTCTTTTTATTACCCTACCCATCCACGCTTTTCTTTTGCCGAATTTTACCAGCGCCTCAACGCGCGCGGCTTTGTCATCTATCCAGGGAAAGTGAGCGACGCTGACTGCTTCCGCATCGGTCACATCGGGCGACTATTTGCCAATGACATGCGGGAGTTACTGGCGGCAATCCAGGCGGTACTGGAAGAAATGTATGAGGTATGAGGGCGGTTTATACCTCATACCTCGTACCTTAAAGGGGTTTGTGCAATGGAGTTTGTTTATAAACGCTCGTATCGGGGACCGCTGCAGGCGGTGGTGTTGGATTGGGCCGGCACGACGGTGGATTATGGTTCGTGCGCGCCAGCGGCGGTGTTTGTGGAAGTGTTCCGCCAGGAGGGGGTAGCCATTACGGCGACGGAAGCGCGGGGGCCAATGGGTATGCACAAGAAGGACCACATCCGCGAAATTCTGCGGCTGCCACGAGTGGCGGCGGCGTGGACAGAAACACATGGCAGCCCGCCGGCAGCAGTGGATGTACAGCGGTTGTATGAAGCGTTTACACCGCGACAGATGGCCGTTATCGCCGATTATGCGGATCTGATTCCGGGGACGCTGGCGGCGACAGCAGATTTTCGGCAGCGGGGGCTAAGGATTGGGAGTTGCACTGGCTAATCGGCCGAGGTCACGAAGCAATGATCGCGACGCGACCGCGGTTAGGTCTACTGATTTCCGGTGGCGGTCGAACTGCGATCAACATTCACGAGTACATCACGCGGGGTGAATTGAATGCGGAGATCGCGATCGTGATTAGTTCGCGCGAAAGCGCAACAGGGGTGGCACGATTGCGCGAACGCGGCCTTCGAGTCGAAGTGGTTGAACGGAAGAAACTTTCATCCGACGACTTCAACGCAGCCATTACTGCGATTTTGAATGGGGTCGACCTTGTTTGCATGTGCGGCTTCCTCTCGTTGTGGGAAATCCCACAGAAGTTCGCAGGTCGAGTGTTGAACATTCACCCTGCACTGCTCCCGCTGCACGGCGGACAAGGCATGTACGGCGAACACGTTCATGCGGCTGTCTTGAAATCGGGGGCTACAACTTCGGGTTGCACGGTGCACTATTGCGACAACAAATACGATCATGGGCCTATCATTTTCCAACGCACGGTACCCGTGCTTGCGGGTGATACACCCGATTCGCTTGGTGCTCGTGTTTTCCAGGCAGAATGCGAAG
>CAZDSN010000250.1:0-6151 GCA_964507675.1 uncultured Ardenticatenaceae bacterium
TGTGGGCTTTGCGGTGCTGCCCGGTGGTTTTCTGGAGCGAGCCTTGAAGGGTGAGTTTACCGGCACCACCGTGACGGTAGACGGTGCTTTTGAAGGCAACGACAACGACGGCGTCAAGTTTAATCGCTCTATGGAAGAGTTTGAAGCGCTGACCGGTATTACTGTGAACTACATCGGCAATAAGGAATTCGAGGCGACCATCTCTGTTCGCGTTGAAGCTGGCGACTCCCCCGATATTGCCGACTTCCCACAACCTGGTAAGCTGGGTAACTTCGTGGCCGATGGGGTTGTTGTAGACCCCACAACATGGATTCCGCAAGAATGGCTGGCGCAGCAGTACAACCAAAGCTGGCTGGATATGGCCACCATTGGCGGACAGACGGCAGGCGTGTTCCATCGTTTCAGCGGCAAGAGCCTGGTCTGGTATCCGAAGGATGATTGGGATGCGGCTGGCTACCAAATACCAACCACCTGGGATGAACTGTTGGCCCTGAGCCAACAGATCGCCGACGATGGCGACACCCCCTGGTGTATCGGGATTGAATCGGGTGCAGCGACCGGTTGGGTAGCGACCGACTGGACCGAAGAGATGATGTTGCGCACCACCTCTTTGGAAAATTACGATGCCTGGGTAGCCGGCGAATTACCCTTCAGCTCGCCTGAAGTGCAGAAAGCCATTGAGACCTGGAGCGAACTGTGGTTCAACGATGCCTTTGTCTTTGGCGGTCGTTCCTCCATTGTTTCCACTTTCTTTGGTGATTCACCTGCGCCCTTGTTTGAGGACCCGCCACAGTGCTGGATGCACAAGCAAGCCAATTTCATCACCGGCTTCTTCCCTGAAGGGACTGAAATTGGCGTAGATTATGACTTCTTCTATCTACCTCCGGTAGATGAATCCCTGGGACGGCCATTCCTGATCGCTGGCGACATCATGGCTATGTATAATGACCGGCCTGAGGTGCGCGCTTTGATGGAGTACTTCACTGTACCACAGTCCGCCAGCGGCTGGCTGGAAGCTGGCGGCGCTCTGGCTGCGCATCAGACAGCCACACCCGATATGTACGGTGTGGATATGGAGCGCGGCATTGCCGAGTTGGTGGCTCAGGCCACAGGCTTCCGCTTTGATGGCTCTGACCTGATGCCCGGTGAAGTAGGGGCTGGCTCCTTCTGGGAGCAAATCTCCAGCTATGTCGCCGGCTCCATTGACCTGGAGACGGCTACGGCGGAGATTGACGCTTCCTGGCCGCGATAGTCAGATTCTGTTGATGTTTCACCTCTAGTCTAACGGTGCGACGCACTATGCCAGTGCGTCGCACCTTTATTAACAAGGAGTGGACTGATGGGTATTATGACCAAAAACGCAGCAAGCAGCCAGACGCTTACTGCCAGAATACTCTCCTTCATTGGTCGCGTGCTGCTGGCAGTGGGGATTCCAGCAATCGCTTTCTACATTCTCTATCTCGGTTTCATTTTCTTGCGAGACAGCGACGCGCCGCGAGGAGTTATTGCTCTGGTGGCCATTGTGTGGGGTGTGGGTGGCATCGCTATCCTCTATTGGGTATTCAACAATCTGGTGGAAAAATTGCCAGATGAATGGACAGTCCGACTGCAGCCCTTTGTTTTTGTGGGGCCCGCCATGGCGATTTTGGGCTGGTATCTGGCTGTGCCCACCTTACGTACGCTCTGGATCAGCTTTTTCGATAGAAATGGGCCGCCAGAAGACCTTTCGCTGCTGGCGCAACTTGCCAGCGACAGCTTTGTAGGCTTCGCTAACTATCTGGCCGTTTTTACGGAACGGTTAATGCTAGAGGCGTTCCGCAACAATATTATGTGGATCATCTTTGGCAGCACGCTGTCGGTAACCTTTGGGCTATTAGTGGCGGTCCTGGCCGACCGCAGTCGTTTTGAACGGCTGGCGAAATCATTCATCTTCTTACCGATGGCTATCTCTTTTGTAGGAGCCAGCATTATCTGGAACTTCATCTATGAGTATCGGCCGGCCAATCAGGCGCAAATAGGCCTGCTGAATTCTATTGTGGTCAGCCTGGGCGGCGTACCTAGAGCCTGGCCGCAGTGGATTGATATTGCTCCCTGGAACAATCTATTCTTGATTGTAATTGTCGTTTGGCTGCAAGCTGGTTTCGCCATGGTGCTTTTTTCGGCGGCTTTGAAGGGTATTCCCGAAGAATTGATGGAAGCTGGTCGAATTGATGGCGCCAATGAGTTTCAAATCTTTTTCCGCATCATGATTCCTTATATTCAGGGCACGATTATCACTGTGTGGACGACTATCGTTATCTTTACCCTGAAGATATTTGACGTGGTGTGGGTGATGACCGGGGGGCAGTTTGGCACGCATGTGATCTCCACTCAATTTTACAGGCAGGCATTTACGGCTGACAATAAGGGATTTGGCTCGGCGATTGCCATTGTACTGTTAATAGCCGTTATTCCGGTGATGATCTACAACCTGCGACAGTTCAGAAAACAGGAGGCATTCTAAGATGCGCAGCGCAACCAGACAAAAACGATTGGGCAGCCTGTTCGTGAATGGGAGCCTGTTCCTGCTGGTCCTCATATGGACTATTCCTACCTTGGGGATTTTCGTTTCTTCCTTCCGGGCGCGGGATGACATTGCCAGTTCCGGTTGGTGGAATGTGCTGCCACATCGAGAGTGGCAGCCCGTTAGAGAGATTAACGTGACAGACCTCGGGCTTGATCCCGATGGGATCATGGAAATTGAAGGAGCAACAGGAACCTTCGAAGAATTTCGGGCAGGGATTGCGACACCTGACGGCAAGCAATTAACCTGGATTGGCAACAAGCGTCTTGGCCGCGTTGAAGTTCAAGAACGTGTCTGGACGGTCAGTTGGGATTTCTCTCTTGACAACTATAAACAAGTTTTGGCCGGTCAGGATTTTGAATTTACCAAGCCTGATGGCACAGTCGAAGTGGTACCAGGGGATAACATGACCGGAGCCTTTCTCAACAGTCTGGCTGTGGCTGTGCCGTCTACGGCGATCCCTATTCTGATTGCCGCTTTTGCCGCTTACGCCTTCGCCTGGATGAATTTTCCAGGGCGGCGCTGGATGTTTATTTTGGTGGTAGCTTTGTTAGTGGTTCCGTTGCAGATTGCCCTGGTTCCCATCTTGCGAGACTATCGAGTGTTGGAATTGAATGGTACTTTCCTGGCTATCTGGCTGGCGCATACGGGTTTTGGGCTGGCTCTGGCAACTTATTTGCTCTACAACTACATCAGTGGCCTGCCGCGAGAGACGTTGGAGTCGGCTTTTGTGGATGGAGCCTCTCATTTTACCGTTTTCACGCGGCTGGTGCTGCCTCTGTCTGTGCCGGCATTAGCCTCTTTCGCCATTTTCCAGTTCTTGTGGGTGTGGAATGACTACCTGGTAGCCCTGGTTTTTCTGGGCGGCAACCCCGAATTTGAACTGGTCACGCAGCGCATGGCGGCTATCGTGGGCTCGCGCGGCAGTGAGTGGCACCTGCTAACGGCGGGCGCTTTTGTTTCCATGGTTTTGCCCCTGCTCGTCTTCTTCTCCTTGCAGCGTTACTTTGTACGCGGCTTGCTGGCTGGCTCCGTCAAGGGGTAATGAAATGACGCAAAACAGCTTACAGAAGTCTGCCAGACTGCTGTAAGCGTTTTGCCACCAATGTTGGCGGCTCTAACATGACAAAACTTACCTTTCCACCCGGGTTTCGCTGGGGTGTGGCGACTTCTGCCTATCAGATTGAAGGCGCATGGAACGAAGATGGGCGTGGGGAATCCATTTGGGACCGCTTTGTGCATACGCCGGGCAATGTTCAGGACGGCTCCACAGGAGATATAGCTTGCGACCATTATCATCGCTGGCATGAAGATGTGGCTTTGATGCAGCAGTTGGGCATTCAAGTGTACCGTTTCTCAGTTTCCTGGCCCCGTATTCTGCCGGCAGGCTTCGGTCAGATCAATCAGGCTGGTCTGGACTTTTATGATCGCCTGGTAGATGGTCTGCTGGCGGCAGACATCACGCCCTTTATCACCCTGTATCATTGGGAACTACCGGTGACGCTGCAAGACAAAGGCGGCTGGCCCCATCGGGATACCGCCAGCACCTTTGCCGAATTGGCTGACGTGACCAGCCGTGCTTTGGGCGACCGCGTCAAGAACTGGATCACGCACAATGAACCGTGGTGCACCAGTATGTTGAGCCACGAGTTAGGCGAGCATGCCCCTGGCTGGCGTGACGGCAATGCCGCCCTGAAAACGGCGCATCACGTTTTGTTGTCGCACGGCATGGCGGTGCAGCGCCTGCGCGCCAATGTGCCTGACGCTCAGGTGGGGATTGCCTTGAATTTTGAGCCGGCTGTGCCGGCATCCGCCAGCCCTGCCGACTACCACGCTGCCCGTATCTGGGACGGCTATTACAGCCGCTGGTTCCTCGACCCCCTCTATGGTCGCCACTATCCTGCCGACATGGTTGCCCATTACCGCGCCACCGGCTATCTGCCGCATGACCTGGATTTTGTGCGCCACGGCGACCTGGACTTAATCGCCACGCCCACCGATTTCCTGGGTATCAATTACTACACCCGCCACCTGGCCCGCGCCGCCGACGTTCCCGACAATCTACCCCAAGAGATATTCCCCGACCCGCCTGCGGCGCGCACCGAAATGGATTGGGAGGTTTACCCGCCCGCTCTCTACCACCTGCTAAATTGGCTCCATTTTGGCTACCGCGTCCCCAAAATCTACATCACTGAAAACGGCTGCAGCTACCTGGACGCCCCGGATGCCGGTGGGCGCGTTAGCGACGAGCGGCGTATCCGCTACCTGCGCGACCACCTGGCTGCCGCCCATCGCGCCATCGGCAACGGCGTCCCCCTGGCTGGTTACTTGCAGTGGTCGCTGATGGACAACTTTGAGTGGGCGCGCGGTTACACCCAACGCTTTGGCATTGTCTACGTGGATTACGAAACACAGCAGCGCATCCCCAAAGACAGCGCCTACTGGTATCGGGATGTGATCAACCAAAACGGCTTGCTGGTTGAAGATTAAAGGAACTCGATATGGTTCAGGAAATCTTCTTCAGAGGCATCAACCGCCCCTGTTTTACGGGGGTATTTGAGGCGAAGAGAATTAATGAGTTCTTCACTCCCAGCCAATTCTTCGCGGAATTGTTCTACATTCTCATAGTAATAGGCCAGCGCTGCATGAACCTGGGCCAAAGTCAGATGAGGGTGCGCGTCAATAATCTGATCAGGCGTACAGCCCAATCGTTCATATTCCAGCGCAATCTGGCTGACTCTGATTCGTGTGCCGGCAATGATAGGCACACCGCCAGAAATTTCCTCATCGCGCGAAATGTAATTGACATGAATGATCGGATTAACTGATGCCGTACTCATAACGACCTCCATTGTTTGCATTGTAACGGTTCCCACCCACAAATTCAACAATTATGACACATACACATTGGTATCAAGAAGCCGTATTCTATGAACTGTACATTCGCGCTTTCTGTGACGGGAACGGGGATGGGCATGGAGATTTTCAGGGGGCCATCACCAGACTGGATCATCTAGAATCGTTGGGCGTAGACTGTATCTGGATTCAGCCCATGTTCCCATCGCCGCTCAAGGACGATGGCTATGATGTGGCTGACTATTATGGCATCCATCCTGACTACGGCACGCTGGCTGACTTCCAGGCGTTTGTGCAAGCGGCGCACAAACGCGGCCTCAAAGTGGTCATTGACATGGTGATGAACCACACCTCTGACCAGCACCCCTGGTTCCAGGCAGCGCGTCAGGATCCCCATTCGCCCTACCACGATTATTACGTCTGGAGCGAAACAGGCGCAGAGTATGCCGATGCGCGCATCATTTTTATTGATTATGAACCCTCAAACTGGACCTATGATGAAGTCGCCCAGAAATACTACTGGCATCGCTTCTTCCGCACGCAGCCTGACCTCAACTACGACAACCCCGCCGTCCACGCTGAAATGCTGAACGCCATGCGCTTCTGGCTGGACATGGGCGTAGACGGCTTTCGCGCCGATGCCGTGCCCTACCTGTATGAGCGGGAAGGGACGAATTGCGAAAATCTGCCCGAAACCCACGCTTTCTTGAAGAAAGTGCGCCGCATGATGGA
>CAZDSN010000251.1:0-6136 GCA_964507675.1 uncultured Ardenticatenaceae bacterium
AAGTTGAACTTCTTCAGTCTGTTAATCTGAACCTGACAGACCAGCGATCCAGTGGGGATAACGTCAGGGTGTGACGGCAGCAGGGATTAACTGGTTTGGTTTGTCCGTTTCGGCTAACTCAAAATACTCCTCAATCAGCTTGATGCTGGCCTGGGCTGACGCGCCGATATTTTTGGCGGCTTCGCCCAGGGTGTCTTTGTCGTCGGCGTTGGTTTGCAACAGGCGCAAGGCGGTTTGCGCCTGGAAGCTGTTAAAGGCGATGGTGATCTGGCCCATGTCGCCCATCAGGTTTTGCAGCCGCGAGATGGGGCGCAGCAAGAAGAGCAAAAAGATGTCGCCCAGGCCAAAGCCCGCGGCAATAATAGATTGGGTTTCGGCGATCTGGCCGCGAAAGGCGCTCAATGCCGGCACGCTCAACAACACAATCCCCGCCGCAAACATCACCACCGATAGCACCGTGATGGTGTAATAGGTGATGGCAAACTTCTGCCGCAGGCGGAACACTTCTTCTTGTCCATCCTGCAAGTTGTCAAACAAATAGTCAATCAACGCATTGTTGGCTGATTCGATCTTGGCTGTATCAATGTTCATCTTAACCCTCCATGAAAGAGATTGGGCCAGTCCGCACAGACTGGCCCAATCTGGGAATAATTAGCGCGCGCCGACGACTTCGGCGATGCCGCGACTTTGCCCGTTAGTCACCCAGGTTTCCTCGGCGAATTGGGGATTGCTGGCGGAAGCCACAAAGTAGGTCACGCCTTGCACAGTGGGCCGCTGGCGCAGTTGCTGCCAGAAGGTGAGATATTCGCTGGCTTTGGTGGCCATATTCACCGTATTTTTGTTGTTAGAAGCCTCGGTGACCCACACCGGTTTTTGCCCCATGTTCTGACCGGTCAGATAGCTCAGGTAACCATCCAACACTTGCAAGGCCGTATTCATGGGATAATCAATGGCCCAGTAGATATGGGTAGCGAAGCCATCGGCGGCCTGCACGGCGGCCCGGCTTTCTTCCAGGAAGGTGGTGGCGTTGCGGCGCACGTTGTTGACGCTGCCGCCCGGCGACAGACCCGGAAAGAGGAATCGCACCCCTGGCAGGGCGGCGCGATACCGGTTCAGCACGTCCAGGAACCAGGCGGCGAATGCCTGACCATCCGCCCAGGAGCTGCCTAATCCTTCGATGAACAGGTTCGGTTCATTGTGCAGCTCGACGACTGCGTTCTTGCCGGCCAGTACGTCCAACGAGCGGCGTGTGTCGGACAGCGTGTCGTTTACAAACTGCTGTGGCGAGATGTTCCGGCCGCCGAAGTCCAGAAAAGCGCGTACAATCCAGTGAGCATTGGGCCGCGCCGCCTTCAAGTCGTGTATACTTTGCGGGTCCAGGTTGGACAGAATCTTCACCAGGTCCACACGCGCCGTGCTGAACACGTTCGCCTCACCCGCCGCGATGCGCGGGTCAGCCGTGGCGTGCAGACCAAACATCGCCTGGCCATTTGCCGGCAGCACGATGACCCCTGCGCCTTGCCCCTCGCGGATGTACGGCAGTGGGTCTACCACGTCGTCCACGGCGTAGCCAGGCAGCCCGTGACCAACGTGCTGCAAGGTCAGGTGGAGATGAATACCGGTGGAGTTGCCTGTGGTGCCCGCCACGCCAATGGGCTGGCCGATAACCACCGCTTGCCCCACATTCACATCAATCTCCGACAGGTGGCCGTACCAGGTGTAGTAAGTGTGGCCGTTGGGCCAGTCGTGCCGGATAACGACAAAGTGACCGTAGCCTGTGTTGCGCCGCTCGACGCGGGTAACGATGCCGCTCTGCCCGGCCATTACGTTGACGGGCTGCCCGCCGATAGTGGCGGCCAGGTCTACGCCTTCGTGCCGGTCATCGGAGATGCCGTCATTATCGTAATCACGCGGGTCGTTGAAGCGGGAGGTGACGAACAACGCCCGATCCACCGGCAAAGCCAGCCAAAACTCTTCCACAGCTTCGGCTACTTCTTTGAAGGCCAGACTGACGCCCGGGTAATGCTGTTGGTAGAACTGCTGCAACTCGGCCTGGGCCGCGGCGGGGCAGCCGTAAACTTCGATGGTGCGGCGGGTCAGGCCGCCAATGCCGGCATCATCCCGACTCCAACCTGTGGTGCGCCGTTGCATCAGACCTGCCTCAAACACCTGCTGCGCCTGGTCGTCGCTCAGGCTTTCGTGCAGAAGTTGATAAGTGCGCGTGTACTGCAGGCGCGGCTGGCCGCGACACTCCGCTGGCTGTGGCGTCGTAGAGAAGGTGACAGCCATGCCCGCCTCGCCAGGCACAGGACGGAAGGAGACAGTGACGCCCGGGTAATGGGTTTCGTACCAGTCCACCAGCTCCGGCCAGTCTGCCTGGGGCGCGCCGAAAATCTCCACGCGGCGGTCGTCCAGGTCGCCAATGCCGGCATCGTCAAAACTCCAACCCACCGTCCGCTTTTGCCCCAGACTGGCCTGGAAAACGGCGCGCGCCTGCACAGGCGTCAAACTGTCATGCAGCACCTGATACACGCGCTGGTATTGCAGGCGCGGTTGGCCCTGACAGTCAGTGGGCACAGCGCCATCCCACTTATCGCTGAGCGCATAGCCCGTGAGCGGTTCGATCAGCTTTTGCGCTTTGTTGGCGATGTCCCCATAACCGCTGCCCAGATACCAGATGGCCGCGCCCAATATCTGCGGATGTGGTTGGTAAATCTTGGCCGCTTCTTTCAGGTGACTCATGGCCAGTTCGGCTGAGGGCGTATGGTTATAAACCCAACCCCATTCAGTAATCAGGATGCGTGGACGGGAGATGCCGGCATTGTCACACACGTCAAATAACTGCTGGAAGCGCCCAATCAAAGAGCCATTACCAGCCAGGATATTGCCGGCATCCAGGCTGTATTCGTGCAAGGCCACGGCCACCTGGTCTGGATGCTGCGCGCACAGTTGCAAATAAGTCTGCCAGCCGGGCGTCTGCCAGTTAGCCGGCTCCGGTTCGCCGGTGGACCAACCAGGCCCGGCTACCTTGAAGCCGCCCACCAGCGCCAGTTGGGCTACTGCCGTCATGAACTGGCCGATCCAGTCTGCGCGATTTTTGTCTGGCTCGTTGATTACCTCCAGCCAGACATGTTCCTGATCATGGTTAGCCCAAAATTCTGGCGGTAAGGCGTTGACAATGCGCTGCCAGTGTTCCTCAGCCGCCTGCGCCGGCGAAAGATTGTAGTCAGGCAGCTCAAACGCGCCGCCGCTGCGCCGGAAAACAATCACGTGTGGCACGCCGCTTTGCTGCCGCAGCGCTGCCAGTTCGCGGCAAACGCCATAATCATCCACCGACTTCAGCACAGCGGGACGCCCGGCAGCATCCAACTGTTGAAAATAATTCCCAATGCCCTGGCGGTTGCCGCTGGGGCCAGCGTGGAAACCAAACATGCAGTAACCCATGATTTTTTACTCCTCGTTAACAAGCAACAGAAAACAGATAACAGGCAACAGAAAACGGAAAATAGATAACGGATAGGGGGGGGATTTATCACTTCGGTTCATTGCTTACCATGCCACCTCCATCCTCTTTTTGCAGGTAAGAAATCAATTGATCCAGGTTCTGGAACCCGTGCCGTACGTTAGTGCTGGGGTCTTCCAGACTAAAGCGGCAAATCGCTGCCGCCTGGGCATGGCTGCGTTCTTTCCATATGCGCAGCACAAAAGAACGATAATTCGGGGGAGTGTTATACATAGAAACCTCTGGACTTTGCGTCCTGCCTCTCTATAATGGAATGAGTGGTTTGCGTGTAGTTGGTCAGGTTGTCAGGCAATCAGGGAGACGGAAGTTCGCTTGAGCTGTGCATCCGTCCCGCTCAACACCGTTTCTTATTTACTGACATCCTAACCCCCTATCGCTAACCTATCGCTGATCTATCGTTAATTGGGGCGTTAGTTTGCGAAGTTGGCAGCAACCCTTAGCCGCACCGGCTAAAACATTGGCTGTGGGCAGTTTGGGATGCAAAAGCGCCCAAACTGCCTATAAAATGGGTGTCATCCCCGCTGCTGGCGGAGATGACACCCACTGCAGGCAAAGGCATTGCTGCCAGAAAACTGAACGCGCCAACGAACCGGTTTCAGATGGTTCATGGGCCGCCTGCCTGGATTGAATTGTGCGAGCAAGAACAGAAGGAAGCGCGTCATGGCGAAGTTAGAACTCTTATTATTAGGGACGCCGTTGGTGACGCTGGATGGCCAGCCTGTGCCTGAACTGGTGTCCTCCAAGGCGCAGGCATTGTTGTTTTACCTGGCCGTGACGGGCCAATCCTACTCACGGGAGCGGCTGGCAGGTTTATTGTGGGGGGATTGGGATGAAGAGCGGGCGCGGGGCAATTTGCGGGTGGTATTAACCAAACTGCGCCCTCTCCTCGACGCCCATTTACAGGTGCGCCGGCACAGCCTGGCTTTTAATCGCGATAGCGCCTTCACCCTGGACGTGGCCCGTTTTGAAGAGAATTTGCAGCGACCGCAGCCAACGCTGGTGCAGTTGGTAGAAGCGGTGGATTTGTATCGGGGGGAGTTTTTAGAGGATTTCAATTTGCGGGACGCGCCGCTGTTTGCCGAGTGGGCAGTGGCGCAGCGGGAGCGGCTGCACCAGATGGCGCTGCGGGCGCTCTATCGTCTGGCAACGTATCACGCGCAGCAGCGAGAGTATCAGGCGGGCATCAAATACCTGAACCGCCTGCTGGTGTTAGAGCCGTGGCTGGAAGAAGCGCACCGCGAACTAATGCGCCTGCTTACGCTGACGGGGCAGCGCAGCATGGCCCTGAACCAGTATGACATTTGCAAACAGATGCTGGCCGAGGAACTGGGGATTGAACCTGCCGAGGAGACAACGGCGCTGTATGCACAGATTCTGACGGGTGAATTGGAGCCAGATGCGGACAGCCGTCAGGATTTGCCCACGCCTATCGCCGCGCCCGCTGTGGCGACCGTCGCTGTGACTGTAGCGCCTGCGCCGTTCCAGGCGCCGCGCCAGACGCCCCATTTCGTTGGTCGCCAGACAGAGCAGGCGCAGCTTGTGACGCTGTTGACGCAAGAGGGTGGGCCACGGCTGGTGGCGTTGGTGGGCATGGGGGGCGTGGGCAAGACAACGCTGGCCATACAGACGGCGCACGCGCTGCGGGAACATTTTGTAGATGGCGTGTTGTGGGCCAATGCCGCCACCAGTGATCCCCTGGCTATCATGGAGAGTTGGGCGCAAGCCTATGGCGCCGATCTTACTCGCTACCCCGACCGCGACAGCCGCGCTGCTGCTCTGCGCGGTCTCCTCGCCAGCAAGAGCGCCCTTATCGTCCTGGACGACGTGCGCGCCACGCGCGTGGACAGCCTCTTCCCTGGGGATGGCCCCTGTGCCGTTCTTCTCACCACCCGCAATCTAGAGGTGGCTCGCGCCCTGGTCAGCAGCGTGCTGCCCCTGGATGTGCTGCCGCCGGCCAACGGCTGCCAGTTGTTGGCTCGTATTCTGGGCGAGCAGCGGGTGTTGCAAGAAGCAGAAGCCGCCGACGAAATCTGCGCCCTGCTGCAGCAACTTCCCCTGGCCGTGGAAATTGCCGCACAGCGGTTGGCCTCGCGCTCGCGGCAGTCGCTGGTGAGCATGGCTGCGCTCCTGCGCGATGCCGGCAACCGTCTCGGACTGCAGATCATTGACCGCGCCGTGCGCGCCTCCTTTGCCGTCAGTTGGGATACGCTGGAAGAGCCGCTGCGGGCGGCCTTTGCCGGATTGGGGCTTTTCGGCGGGCGGGCGTTTACGGCAGCGGCAGTAGCCGCAGTGATGAATGCCGGCCAGGCGGTGACAGAGGACGCCCTGTTTTCGCTGGCGGCGCTGTCGCTGGTTGCTGAGGAAGGGTCAGACCGTTACCGGCTGCATCCGCTGCTGGCGGATTTTGCCCAGGAGAAACTCCAGGTGAACGAGAACCAAAATAACGCTCTGGTGGCGCGCCTGATCGCTTATTATCTGACCTTTGCCCAAACGCAGCAGCAAGATTTCGCTGCACTGCAGCCGGAATGGGAGAACCTGCTGGCGGCCATGCGGCTGGCGCACCGGCACGATTTATGGACGCAGGTGCTGGCCCTGAGTCAGGCGCTCACACCT
>CAZDSN010000252.1:0-6136 GCA_964507675.1 uncultured Ardenticatenaceae bacterium
GGCTGCGCGGACCCGGTGATGCGGGAAAGCACAGCCTCGTAGCTGGACGGGTCGAACGGGTTGAATGTGGTCGGCTTTTCCGATTTCGCGGGAGCCGCGGGTGTGACTGGCGCCGGCGTTTTCTCTGGTGCCGGCGCAGCGCCCGCCGGCGCGGCTCCATTTGCTGGCGGATTGACCTGCACGCCACCAGGCTGCACCACAACTGTTGTGGAAGACGCAGTCGCTGGCGCTGCGGCAGGGATGTTCAACCATCCCCACCGAGGCGGACGATGGCTCCATTAACTGCCCGGCGGGCGAGTTCCCCTTATTCTCGCGCCCGCCACTGCAGGCCATCCTGACGGTGGATGGGCAACATTTGATGGTGATTGTGAACCATTTCAAGTCGAAACGGGGCGGGGACCTGGAAACGGCGCCGGAACGGGCGGCGCAGGCGCAGCATTTGAATGAACTGGTCAATGAGATTCTGGCAGCCGACGCCAACGCCCAAATCATTGTCATGGGCGACTTTAACGATTACAACCAGTCCCCACCCATCCTATCCCTGACCAGCGGATCGGGACAGTTAGTAGATGCCATGCAGCGCGTGCCTGAATCAGAGCGGTACAGTTTCGTCTTTAGCGGCGCCTCACAGCTTATTGATGGCATGTTTGTTTCGCCTGCCCTGGCGGAGAGCATCGCCGGCATTAAGATTATGCACATTAACGCTGATTACCCTGATGCGCTCAGCCTGGATACCAGCCCGGAGGGTATCCCCTATAAGTCATCTGACCATGATTTACCCTTGCTGCTGGTACAACTGGGTGACGGCGCGGCGCTGTCCAATGCCGCAGCCCAGGTGTCTGGCCTGGCGGCCGCGCCCACACAACCTGAGGCGGGCGCGCCGAATATGGGCGTAATCGTGGGGCTGGTTGGCGGCGCTATTTTGATCCTGCTGCTGCTGGTGGTGGGTCTGGTTTGGATGCGGCGGCGGTAGGCGAACTTCAGACCTTCAGTTCCGGCTAAAGTCTCTACGCACAGCCGGCAAATAGATGTCCGAGGCGCGATTTTGGCCGGACCATCCCGGCTAGAGTCTCCACGGCAACCGGCAAATGGATACCGGAGTCGAGGTTTCAGCCGGGCCATCCCAACGGAACTCTCGACTCTCACTCTCCACCCCAACCGGCAAACGAATGCCGGAGTGAAGGCTTTAGCCGTTGGGATTGGCTACATTCACCCATCCAAACGAATAAATGACGTTTGTCGCCAGGTAGCTGCGGGCGGCCACGCGTACGCCGTAGGTGGCCGGCAGGACAATATTTCCTTCATCGTCCCGGCCATCCCAGGTCAGGCTGGTTAAGCCGGCATATATCGGCCCCCAACTCCGCAGCAAACGCACCAACGGCAGCTCAGTATCAAAAGGCTGCGCTCTGACGATCTCCACTTCGCACAAACAGGGCATGTTCAGGCGGAAGGTAATTTGTGTTTGTTCACCCGCATAAGGGTTAATGGAGAACGGGGTGGCTTGTGGCGGGGATGCAGTGGGCAGCGACAAGGGAATATCAAAGGTAACCGGCTCAAAGTCGTCTCCCTGAATAGTGATATCGCCCAGGCCGGTCGGCCCCAATCCGCCGGCTGTGCAATACAACAGGTGCGGTACACGTGCGGCGGGGATATCCATAGCCATCAGACAAACGTAATCTACCGCCAGCGCATTGTCCCCGGCCACTACCAGATCCATACGCAGCGGCGAGCCACCCCACGGCCCCATCCCTTCCAACGCCCAAATCCCGTCAACCACGGCGTAATCAGGCCTGCGCGCCAGATTCAGGTCTACGATGCTCTCGTTAACGCTGCGGTCATGCATGCCAAACCGCCCTACCCGCGGCGGCGCGGTGTAAAACTCAATCGGGGGGAAGCCAAACATGTTTTTGCTGGCCAGGCTGACCATCGTCAGATTATGCACCTTCATTTTGCCCACGCTGATCACAAAAGCATTGTCGGCGAACAGGGCAATGGGCAGGGCAATGGCGCTGTACGCCAGGCCATTGGGCACAGGAGCCATGTCGTATGGCAGGCCAGCCAGATCAACCAGCGAAACGCGCGGGTTGTAGTCGTTAAAGAAACTGTAGCCGCATGGTTCAAAAAAAGCCCCGTCTACACCCGTTTCCACAATCCAGACTTCGGCGGCGTTGGCGGCCAACGCCCGATCCACAATGGCGCGCACAACTTCGGGATCAGTGGTAATGCCCGTGTCGGCGGTTTCTGGCTGCACCAGATTAGGCTTAATAATCACTCGTTTGCCGCTGATGGCCGCTGGGTCCCAGCCGCCGCTAGTCAGGATGGCCCGTAGCGTTGCTTTATAGGGGTTGGGATTCTTTCCCACACCCACGGTATAACTGCCGCGTCGCCGCCGGATAGGGTTAAGCCGGTTCAAACCCGCGCTTAACGCCACGCCAGAGGAAAGTTGGAGAAACTGCCGCCTGTTAATGGTTGCTGGTTTCTTCATTTTACGCATATTTACCCTTAGGTTTGCCGGATTTGTGCCGGCATGATCGCCGCCGGGTGTCCCTCCGGGATCACCCGAGGCGTGAAAATTCGGTGGCCGTAGAGCCATTTGCCAGATTGCCCTACATTCCAGAGAGAATCAGAAAATTCGCCAGACTCCAATTAGATTGTAGACGGGAGGCTCCGCTTTGTCTACAGGGCAAATGTACCGGACCCAGACGGTTTGCGGCTGAGGGCGGCTGCCAGGTTGTCTCCATTGCGCACAACATAAGTAGTCAGGCCGTTGGCTTGCAGAAACGTGACCAGAGGTTCGGCGGATTTGTAGCCGCCAAAAGAAGCTGGCTCCACCAACACCGTGACCACGCGCAGGCCGCGTCGTTTTAGCTGGCGGGCTACAGTAGCCCATAGCTCATTAGAGGTGGGGGTGATGACAATAAGGGTTGTGCCGCGGGGAAAGATTTGCAGCTCTGCCTGCATCACCTGCTCAATCGTCAATTCGCCCTGGGTGTGCAACACAGCCAGCGTTTCCAGGATTTTGTTTCGCTGCCGTTCGCCGCGATCGGGCTGAATCACTTCACGCCCCTGAGCGTAGGCCATCAGGCCCACGTTGCGGTCATAGCGCAGGAAGTATTGGGCCAACGAGGCGGCAATGGTGATGGTGTACTCTTCGGTGGATTCCGGCAGTGTGTACGCCTGCTGCTGCATCCAGATGGGGCGGGTGGGGTCCATGCCGGCATACGGGTCCACCTTCGCCGCCGCCACATGCCCAAACAGAGACATATCAGGCACAATCCAGATGTCGGCCAGCGGGTCTAACTCAAACTCCTTCACAATCAGCCGGTCCCGCCGCGCTGTACTGCGCCAATGAATGCGGCTGTAGCTGTCGCCAGGGGCATAATCGCGCACGCCCGCCGCGTTGGTCGTAATGTAATGCGTGCGGCGGCGCAGGGCGTCGCCTCCCGGCAGCACGCCTATCGGCAGCGCAAAATAACTGATGTCTACCGTCATCGGATAAACCACCAGCATCCCCTTTTGTGGTAGATCGCGCTGCATAGGGAACAGACCAAACGGATCGCTGGTACTCAGGCGCAGCGGGCCAAGCTGGTACTGCCCCCGCTGGGAACAAACGGTGTTAACCCGCCACGTCTCCTGGTTGCGGCTGCCCAGGTTGGTGACAACGCGACTGGCATGGTGCGTTGGCAGCCCCGAAAAGTCGCGAATCTCCAACCATAATTTGGGCACAATGCTGGTATTGCGCACCGTGAAGCGTTCCTCAAAGATGCCGCCCGCTTGCGCATACCGGCTGCGGGTCAGACGGGAGAGATGTACCCAACGCAAATTGGCCCACGCCCAGAAGAAAGAGACAATGAGCAGCAGCCCTAGCAGGTAAGCCAGGTTAAACAGCAGGTCCCGCCCGTTGCTTAACCCCCCGATCAGGGCCAAAATGGCCAGTAACAGCACCACATTTCGTCGCTTAAACATGCTCAATCCTGACGGTGCTAGCGGCGGGTTGGCGCCTGGGCTCCGGGCACGGGGATTTTATCCAAAATGTCATTGACCAGCGCGCCAGGCTCGACGTCCTTAATACGGGCCGCCGGGCCAACGATAATGCGATGCGCCAGAGCCGGTTCCGCCAACGCCTTGACATCATCAGGCAGCACGTAGTCGCGGTTGAACAGCGCCGCCCGCGCCTGGGATAAGCGGTAAATGGAAAGCGCCCCGCGAGAACTGGCCCCCAGATACACGTCATGGTGCAGCCGCGTCTGTCGCACGATTTCTACGATGTACTCCTTGACCAGTTCATCCAGATAGATACTCTTGATAGCCTCTTGCGCCGCCATTAATTCCTCAACGGGAACCACCTGCTCAATGATGTTTATCGGGTGCACATACTGCTGCCGGTTGAGGATTTCAATTTCCTCCGCCTTGTTAGGATAGCCGAGTCGGATGCGCAGCATGAAACGGTCAAGTTGGGCTTCCGGCAAAGGGAATGTGCCTTCGTATTCAATAGGGTTTTGTGTCGCCAGCACCATGAACGGAGGTTTGAGCGCATAAGTAGTGCCATCTACCGTTACCTGCCTCTCTTCCATGGCTTCCAGCAGCGCCGACTGCGTCTTGGGCGTAGCCCGGTTGATTTCATCGGCCAGCACAATCTGGGCGTGAATAGGCCCAGGGCGGAACTCAAATTCCCGCGTTTTCTGGTTGAAAACAGACACGCCAGTGACGTCCGTGGGGAGCATGTCGGGAGTAAACTGGATGCGCTTGAACTCGCAGCCCACTGAGCGGGCAATCGCTTTGGCCAACACCGTCTTGCCCACGCCGGGCACATCTTCAATTAAGATGTGTCCCTGGCACAACAGTCCCAGCACGGTAAGCTGCACCGCGGAACGTTTGCCGATAATGACTTTTTCCACGTTGCTAACAATACGATTGGCGATTTCTTGCACATCTGTCATGGTCTGTTTACTCCTGTCAGGTAGATTGGGGCAATTCTTTCGACTGAACCAATCTGAAGAATGGTCAACACGGATTCTTGAAAAGGCAGCGCTGCCGGCCTTTCGGTCACAAAGGGTGATTATAACAGGCTGATGCCCCGACAGAAAAAACACCAAGAGAATGTTAACCTGTCGTTGTGGCCAAGCCTGGTCAAGTATATCAGTTTTGTCAACAAAAGGTAGAATTTCGGTGGCATTTTGGGGTCACGAGCGTCCCTTTTCTCTCCCCACTTCCACCCATACCCCCCTGGCGCGACCATTTACCTTATACTTGTCCAGATTGACTTGTATCCTTTGATATTGGTACAATGTCGCAATTGGAGATAAAGGCGATTTAGGCTAACATTTCTTTTGTCTTTGTCACAGACCTGATCTTAGTCAAATTCTTGATTGAACCATTCCAAAACCACATTTTTGATTGGGGATAACAATGACTTCATTATTGCTCAAAGACAAGGTGTTGCAGGAAATAGACCTTATTCCAGAAGAGAGGCTGGCTGAAGTCTATAACTTCATTCACTATTTCAGGTTAGGCTTAGAAAAATCAGAGATAGGGGAACTAAAACCTATCCTGACTTTTGCTGGCTGCTGGAAAGATATGTCTGATGAAATGTTCGACGATCTCGCGGCGGAAATAAGGCAACGCCGGCATCAAGCCTTCGCTCGGAGAAGAGGAAATGAGGGCGTCGCTGGTTGACACTGATACCTTGTCCCTGTTTTTTAGAGGACATCCCCAAGTCGTAGCCCGGTTTGAGGCATATTTTCAAGAGTACGGCGCTATCAGTTTCAGCATCATCACCTACTACGAAATTGTAAGCGGCTTAAGACACCGCGCTGCCCATAACCAATTAGCGCTCTTTCTTGAGTTTGCCGCTCAGAATACAGTACACCTATTTACACAAAGCGTTGCCGACGTCGCTGCGGAAATATATGCTGATCTGAGAAAGAGTGGCCAACCAATTGACGATATAGATTTGTTGATAGCAGGTACGGCAATAGCAAATAGGTTAATCCTGGTCACAAATAATCGGAAGCACTTTGATCGGATTGTTGGGCTGGAAGTTGAAAACTGGGCTGAATAGATATTAGCAATTCTCATTTCGGTCGCCCGCCCTGGTCATCAATCCCCTTGCCGGGGAAGGGGGTTGGGGGGATGG
>CAZDSN010000253.1:0-6124 GCA_964507675.1 uncultured Ardenticatenaceae bacterium
TGGCGGCAGCGCCGGCAAAAGCAACCTTACAAAAGCAAAAGATGGATGATTGGTTCCATCTGCCGACGTGGCAACGTATGCCGCTACTGTCCCCAAAGGGCGTAGAAAAATTACAGCCACAACATTGGCTTTTATTCGCGGATACCAAGGGGATAGGTGCGGCATTAGCAGCACAATTGCAGCAGCAAGGGCATCAAGTCATCGTTGTCACAGCAGGCGATTCTTTCCAACGGCTCCATCAAGGCTTCTATACCATTAACCCACAAGTGAGTCAGGAGTACGAAAGCCTGTTGCAGCATCTTTATCTACTTAACCTTGCCCCCGACCACATCGTTCATCTGTGGAACGTATGGGCCAAGGAGGCCGCAGTAGTTGATGCCGGCAGTGTGGCCCAAGCGCAGGAACTTGGTTTTTACAGTCTGCTTTTTCTGGCGCAAGCTCTGGGAAAACAACAAACAACCACCCCCATTCAACTGCGCGTCATTTCTAATAGTATGCAGGATGTGTCTGGCGGGGAAGCGACCTGTCCCGAAAAAGCAACCATGTTGGGCATGGTTAGAGTTATTCCCCAGGAGTATCCCCACATCCGGTGTCAAAGCATTGATGTGACGCTGCCGGCAGAAACTGGGGTAGTGGCAAGGCAGCTTTTACCAGAACTATTAGGAGCCGCAGCGGAAACGGTGGTGGCTTATCGTGGTCGTTCCCGGTGGGTACAGTCATTCGTGCCGGCAAAACTTACCCACAAACAACCTGGCCTGGCCCGGCTACGGCAACAAGGTGTCTACCTGATCACCGGTGGCTTCGGCGGCATCGGGTTTGCGCTGGCCCAATCGCTTGCCAGGCAGATACAGGCCAGATTAGTATTGGTCGGGCGGTCTCCCCTGCCCCCACGCACAGCCTGGTTATCCCTGCTCGCAGATGAGAATACCCCCATTTCAGTGCAGAATCGCATTCGCCAGGTTCTGGCGCTGGAAGAGTTGGGAGCTGACGTGCTGGCCGCCACGGCTGACGCCGCCGACGAAACACAAATGCAGCAAGTTATTGCTGAAGCGCACGCTCGCTTCGGTGCCATTAATGGCGTTTTCCATGTGGCAGGCGTGCCTGGAGAGGGATTGATCCAGGCCAAAGCATCCACCACAGCCGCACAAGTGCTACGCCCCAAATTACAAGGCAGTGTTGTGCTGCACAACATTTTGCAGCAGACACAGCAAACCGTTGACTTTATCGTTTTGTACTCGTCGCTAGGGGCCGTCATGGGTGGACTGGGAGAAGTGGATTACTGCGCCGCCAATGCTTTTCTCGGTGCATTTTCCCACTACCTGCAAAACCATCATGCTATCAACGCCATAACCATTGATTGGGGATTATGGCAGTGGGATGTATGGCAATCTGCTATGGCAGCGACTGTCCCTGGCGTTTATGAGCAGGTGCAGCAAATACGCCAGACTTATGGGATCAGCTTCGACGAGGGAGAAGAAGCGCTCTGGCGCGTTTTGGCGACATCACTGCCCCAGGTGCTGGTCTCTCCTCTGGATTTGCAGGCCACAATGGCACGGCAATACTCGTTTACGATCACGGATTTTCTACAAGACGTGGCCCAAACACGGGACCAAACAGCCCACCCCCGGCCTAACCTGCGCAATCCTTACGTCGCACCCAGCAATGAAATGGAAAACGACATAGCCGCTATCTGGGCTGACGTATTAGCAATAGACAGGGTTGGCATCCATGACCATTTCCTGGAACTGGGCGGTAACTCCCTGTTAGGCATGATGATTATCGCCCATTTGAAGCAAAAATTGGGGACGCCTCTCTCCGCAGCATCCTTGTATGAAGCGCCCACAGTGAGCGAACTATATAAACTCATCTCCCCTAATGAGGAAACCAGAGAAACGTTGTCAGCCAACAGAGAACGGGGACAAAAACGAAAAGAACTGCGTCAAAGGCGAGGGCTCTCCCGTTCATGAGGCTCGTTCTAAAAATGACAAACCCGGTTTCTTCATAGATACCGGATAGTTCCAACAGGTAGGAACAGTGGATAATCTAAAGACGCCTGATCTGAATCTTGATAATACAGCAAACGACATTGCCATTATTGGAATGGCCGGGCGCTTCCCTGGGGCAGCCGACGTACGCCAGTTTTGGCAAAACTTGCGCGATGGGGTGGAATCAATCACTCAATTTTCTGATGAGGATGTGCTGCGGGCTGGCGCTAACCCATCTGTGCTGAGGGGCCCCAATTATGTCAAAGCGGGCGCCATTTTAGACGATATTGAGCTATTTGACGCTTCATTTTTTGGTTTGACGCCACGCGAAGCGCAAATCATGGATCCGCAGCAGCGATTATTTGTAGAAGCGGCCTGGAACGTCCTGGAACATGCTGGTTACGATCCGGGGCGTTATGCAGGCTCAATTGGCGTTTTTGCCGGCACGGGCATCAGTTCCTACTTACTCAACAACCTGTACCCCAATCAGGAATTACAGGAATCTATTGGCTTGTTGCCCATCATTCTGGGCAATGACAAAGACTCCTTAACCACCCGGGTGGCTTACTTTCTGGACTTAACCGGGCCCTGCTACACTGTCCAGACATACTGCTCCACATCGCTGGTCGCCGTCAGCGTCGCTTGTGAAAATCTCTTGTCTGGCGTTTGCGACATGGCTCTGGCTGGCGGGGTGCATATCAGCGTCCCACAAAAGATTGGCTACACCTATCAGGAAGGCGGAATTGCCTCGCCGGATGCACGCTGTCGGGCCTTTGATGCTCGCGCCAAAGGCGCGCCGCTGGGAAATGGCGTCGGGGTCGTCCTATTAAAGCGCCTGGCTGACGCCATTGCTGATGGGGACACCGTGCATGCCGTCATCAAAGGGTGGGCAGTGACCAATGATGGGGCGCTGCGCGTCGGCTACACGGCCCCCGGCGTCCGTGGGCAGGCGGGCGTGATCCTGGAAGCGCTGGCCAGCGCGGATATAGACCCGGAAACCATCACCTATTTTGAAGCGCACGGGACCGGTACAGCCCTGGGAGATGCGGTTGAATTTGCCGCCATGACCAAAGCTTTCGCCGAATATACTAACAAGCGTGGCTTTTGCGCAGTTGGGTCCGTCAAGACAAACCTGGGTCATCTGGATCGGGCCGCGGGCGTTACGGGGCTGATTAAAACAATCCTGGCGCTGCAGCACAAACAAATTCCAGCAACCCTTCATTATGAACAACCTAATCCCGAAATTAACTTCAGCCATACGCCTTTCTTTGTCAATTCAGCGCTGCGCGATTGGGTTGTTGATGAAGATATGCCCCGGCGGGCAGGCATCAGTTCGTTCGGTATGGGGGGCACAAATGCCCACGTCATCGTAGAAGAAGCGCCTCAAATTACGACCAGCGCGCCACAGCGACCTGCTTTTCTACTGCCCCTGTCTGCCAAAACGGCAACTGCCCTGACAAGTATGGGGCAAAATCTGGCGCATTATTTGCGCGAGGAGCAGACATGGAATCTGGCTGATGTGGCTTACACGTTGCAAATGGGGCGCAGTGCCTTTGCCCATCGCTGTTTCCTGATCGCGCGCGACAAAGAAGAACTCCTGCGCCTGCTGGCAGAAGGTAGCGAACGGCTGCCCCATGCTGTAAATCCAACTCAGTCACGTCCTGTTACTTTTATGTTTGCTGGCGTTGGCGATCATTATCCCAATCTGGCTCGTGAACTATATGAAATAGAACCGGTTTTCCGCCAGACAGTAGATAGCTGTTGTGACCTTTTGCAGCCCATTTTACAGTTTGACCTGCGCCAGCATTTGTTTACTGGCGAGGTAGTTTCCCGTTCAGAAAATAGCCTTAGTTTACGTCAGATGCTGGGACGAAACAGGCTTCAGGAAAATGCCTGGCTCAATCGTACAGATGTGTCCCAACCAGCCGTTTTTGTAGTTGATTATGCCCTGGCTCAACTATTGCTGTCATGGGGTATCACGCCGGACAGTTTGATCGGGCACAGCCTGGGCGAATACGTGGCTGCTTGCGTAGCCGGCGTCCTTTCGCTGGAAGATGCTTTGACGTTGGTAGCGCGGCGGGCGCAAATGATCCAAAGTTTGCCAGCCGGACGTATGCTGGCGGTTTCCCTGTCTGCCGTGGATGTGCAGCCATTCCTAAGTGACTCTGTTTCCCTGGCGCTGGTCAATACGGCGGAAACCTGCGTGCTGGCGGGCGATCCGGCAGCGATCTCCCAGATTGAGGCGAAATTAGCAGAACAGGAAGTGGCCGCGCGCCTTTTGGAGACAACACACGCTTTCCACTCCCATATGATGCGCTCACTGGCAGATGATTTTACTGCGCTTCTGCGCCAGTTCACCCTCAAGCCTCCCCAAATCCCTTACCTCTCAAACGTGACGGGTACATGGATTACCGATGAAGAGGCCACAAATCCGACGTACTGGGTACGCCACCTATGCGAAACAGTGCAATTCGACAAAGGATTGGCCGGGCTGCTGCCCGATAAGAATCGAATCTTATTAGAAATTGGGCCGGGGCAATCGCTTAGTTCATTTGCCAAACAACATCCTTTGTGCCAACGAGAACAGTTGCCGCTCATTCTGCCCACACTTCGCTCTGCCTTCGATAGCCGTTCCGATGTGGCTTTCCTGTTAGAAACGCTCGGCAAATTGTGGCTGACGGGCTATACGTTTGAGTGGCAGCATTTTTATGGGGAAGAACACCGCCAGCGTATCCCCCTTCCTACTTATCCGTTTGAACGAGAGCGTTATTGGATTGACCCGTTGCCAAATAGCTATGTGGCCCCGGCAAGACAGGAAGACCCGCATGGCGGAAAAAGAGACAAGCCTGCCGACTGGTTTTATGAAGAAGTATGGGAGGAGTGGCCGCTGCTCAATGAAAGCAGCGCCGAGCCGGCCAATTCCTGGCTGCTCTTTGTGGACAATGCAGGTTTGGGGGCTGGGTTGCAACAACAACTGAGGCAACAGGATGTTGCCGTTTTTTGCGTACAGGCAGGCGAAACATTTGCACAAATAGATGATTTCACATTTGTGGTGCGCCCTGATGAACCGGCAGATTATGAACTTGTTTTGGCAAAATGCCGGCAGCAATCAGGCGCCATTCCCTCTCGTATCGTGCATATGTGGAGTTTGGACCAAACGGAAATCAATCTACACAATCATGACCATTTCCAGGAAGCGCGGCAGCGCGGGTTTAACAGCCTGCTTCACCTGATACAGCGGCTAGGCGAACAACGTGAGGCCCAGGCAATTGAGTTGACCGTCATGACCAACCAGGCGCAGCCGGTGGCCGGCTTCCCGCTCAATCCAGCACAGGCGACAGTCTTGGGTCTGTGTCGCGTCATTCCCCAGGAATATCAGAATATTCGCTGCCGGGTGGTGGACATGACCACAACGCCGGCCGATCCAGCCAGCTTAGAGACTGTTATCAGCCAGCTCATAGCCGAACTATCTGCCCCACTGGCAGAAGTAGCCATTGCCTTCCGCGACAGCGCCCGCTATGTGCAGCGATACATACCGAAACGACTCACAACCGCAGCCACCGATGCTCCCTTGCGGGCCCAAGGCGTTTACTTGCTCACGGGTGGTTTAGGCAATATTGGCCTGACTCTCGCTTTGGAACTGGCGCAGCGCACACAGGGCAAACTCATCTTGACCAGCCGCACCGCTTTGCCGCCCCGTGACGTTTGGGATGACTGGCTGCTGCACCAACCGCCCGACAACCGCACCAGCCAGAGAATTCGACAGGTGCGCGCCATTGAGGCCGCGGGCGCTGAAGTCATCATAGCGCTGGCCGACACAGCCGATGAAGCCGCCATGCGCACTGTCGTGGATGATGTCTACCGCCGTTTTGGACAGTTAAATGGCGTTATCCATACGGCTGGCGTGACTACCCCAGATGTGCTGAAGGGGCTGCAAGATACACATGAGCATGTCTATGCGACCCATTTTGCGGCGAAGGTTGATGGCGTCTACGCTCTGCACAACATTCTGGCAGACAAAGACGTTGACTTCTGCTTCTTATTTTCCTCGCTTTCCGCAGTTTTAGGCGGCCTGAGCTTTGGCGCGTATGCGGCTGCTAATGCATTCATGGATACCTTTGCCCAGGCGCATAATAATC
>CAZDSN010000254.1:0-6059 GCA_964507675.1 uncultured Ardenticatenaceae bacterium
ATCCAGCGAATAAACCGTGCTGGCGGCCTGGGGGGGAGCCAACTCGCCGGCCTGTCCCATGATGGCGGCGGTATCGCTCAGGCCAGACGCCGCGGAGTTGGCCTTATCTGCCTGACTGCCTGGCAGCGACCCGCCGAAAAGCAGCATGGCGGCGGCTAAGCCCAGCAGGGTGAACCCCAGCAGCACTAACAGCGGATGGCGCTGTCCGTACTCAACAGGAGTAGATGGCGGCGTTTGCATGGCAGCGAAACCTGAATGACTGTCCCAAATAGAATTACCTGGCTAGAAGTTCGACTTCTTCAGAGAAGTCGAACTTCCGGCGGCGCTTATTTAGGGCGTTACTGTGAGAACAAGGTGACAAGTTTGTCTTCAATGCCGGCAAACCAGATAGCCAGATCAGGCGGAACCAACGAGTTAAAGGTAGCCAGTGTGCCGTTCAACATCAAAATGCCAATCATAATGAACAACGCCCCGCTGATAAGCTGCGTCGAGTGTAAGTGCAGTGTTACCTGGCGCTGGCCGGGGGAGGTAAAAATCCACAGGACCACACCAATGAGAGCTACCGCCAGCAAACCATACTCTTGCAGGGGGGTGAAAATCACTCCCGCCAGAGAGTCGAAATTGAAAATGGCGTATTCAGCCACCGCCACCAGGATGCGCCAGATAACCAAAGCCCACACCAGGCCGACAATGGCGGCGTGCGTGGTCACTTCCCACCCCTTACCGCGCAAAATGCGCCAGAAGAAGCTCTTGCGGCTGGCGCGGCCAAACAGAGTGGAAACGATGAGCAGCGGCAGCCCCAATCCCAGGGCGTAAATGAACAGCAGCATACTGCCGCGCAGCACCGAACCGGTGGTGGCGGCCATCGTCAGCACTGTGCCCAGGATAGGGCCAACGCAGCTTGACCAGCCGACGGCAAAGGTGAGGCCAAACAGGTAGGAGCCCCCGAGCGTGGTGCTGCGGGAGGCATCTGACTCTTCTTGCTTGAAGCCGGTGAAACCGCTGCCCAGCAGACTCATGACGCCAAAAACGAGGATGAGGGAGCCGCCAACGAGCAAGATCATGCCCTGGCTGTCGCGCAACACGCTGCCTATGGCGGACGCGCCTGCGCCCAGCAGACTGAACATGGTCGCCAGCCCTAACATAAAGGCGAAGGTATTCAGGGCGATCTGTTTGCGGCCGCTTTGGAAGGCGAAGGCGAAGTATGCCGGCAAAATGGGCAGCGTACAGGGAGAGAGAAAACTGAGCAGCCCGCCGCCAAAGGAGAGCATTGCCAGCACCAGGAACGGTTGCGTCTGCAAACCAAAGGCGAACGTTGGTTCAGGCGCTGCTGACTGGTTAAGCGTTCCCACAATGAGAAAGATAATCACCAGGACCACCGTTCCCAATACAATGATTCTGCCGGCAGACAAAGGACGCGGCGGCATCTCAGACTTCAGCATTTTTTACTTACCTTCTTCCTCTTCCCGCAGGAGTTGTTGCATCAACTCTACGTCTTGCTTCAGGTTCCGTTGGCGACTGAATAGGGTAATGACGTACACTGCGCCGATCAGCCACATGACGATGTACCCCAGGATAAGGTAGCCCATGGTGGCCGGGGTGCTGCCGGTTTGTAGCAGCGCCGTTAACAACAAGGTGAAATAGGACATGGTTTCCTCCTCAGGCGCGCAGCCGGGCCATGACGCGCAGTTTTAGTTGGTTCACTTCGTCTTGCAGCCAGTGCAGTCGAATCCGGTTTAGCAGCCAGGAACTATACAGGACGCTAAAGGTCAGGAAAGAGAATACCATAGTGAACACCATGGGACTGGTCAGCGCCATGTCCCCTTGGGCTTCTTCGCCGCTGCCGACGAGGGCGGGGTGGATGTCGCGCAGCAGGCGAATGCTGTAGAAGGTGACGATCACCGTGACAAAGCCGGCGATAGCGTAGACGGCGGCATAGCGAGCGCGACGATCAGGGTCTTCGATGGAGCCACGCAGCATGAAGTAGGCGGCGTAAACGAGCCACAAGACCGTGTAAGAGGTCAGACGGGGACTCCAGATCCACCACGTATTCCAGGCAGGGCGGCCCCAGATAGAGCCAGCGGCAATGGTGATGGTAGCAAAGACCAGGCCGATCTCCACCGAGGCCACGGCGATAGCGTCCCATTCCTTACGCGGTCTGATCAGATAGGCGACGCCGCTCAACAGGGCGACGAAGAAAGCGACTGCGGACGTCCAGGCGGCGCCCACGTGAAAGTAGAAGATGCGCTGCACCTGGCCCATGGTGCGTTCCATGGGAACGTAGAAAAAGATGAGAATCAGGCAGGTCAGCAACATAATAGCAGCCAGCCAGTTCAAGATACGGACAGGGCGATCCAAGCGGCTTACTGACATGGTGTTAATTATCCTCCGCAAGCGTTACAAAACGGTTAAATATTGATGAACATTTCCCAAACACCCGCCCCCTTCTTCCTTCTGCTTTTCCCTCACTCTTCAACCACAAAATGGAAGGTAAGCAGGCCCGCAGTCAGCATCAGCACATCGAAGGCCAGCACCAACGAGATGGGAAAGGCCACGTCTGCCCAGGGCGGCATTTCCGCCAACATAAAGGCGGCAGCGGCGGTGGCGGCGGCCATCACCGAGGGCAGCGATAGGGGCAGCAGCAGGACGGGCAGCAAAACGGAGCTGCTGCGGCTGCGCGAGGTCATGGAGGCGACTAAAATGCCGGCAGCCACAAACCCCAACGTGCCCAGAAACAACACCCCCCATACGGGTGGGCGGTAAAACGGGCGGTTAAAAAACACGATGAAAACAGGCAGCAAAATCGCTTCTACAATCATGGTGAACAACGTTGTGCTTAACACCTTGCCCAGGTAGATGGCGCTGCGGTCAACGGGAGAGACCAGAATCCCTTCCAGGGCAAAATTTTCCTGCTCGGCGGTCAACGTGCGGTTTAGCCCCAGCGTGCCTGCCAACAAGATAGTGCTCCACAGAAAGCCCATGGAGGCGTTGCGTGCCGCCGCCAGGTCGTTAGACATGGCCGATGCGCCCAACGCAAAGTTGAACACCACCGCTACGGCCAGCGAGAAGATCAACATCACGCTCAGGATTTGGCGGGTGCGCCGCTCCATTGTCAAATCTTTCCAGATGATGGCCCAAACGCCGGCCAGATAAGCAGAAATTTGTTGAGACACGAACCGCCTTTTCCTAAAATGTGCCAGGCCCGGAGATTAGTCTGATCTCCCAGAGGGCGTGTTTCAAAGGGGTTAGAAGAAAGGAGAATAATGAATGGCTAAATTGTTGAACTGCTGAATTGTTAATGGGGAGGGCGAGCACTCAAACTACCAGGCAGCGGCGTTCTATTGGTGGAGCGGCGCTCAATTAACCGTTCAACAATTCAAAAATTCACCAATTAACTATTTCTTCCTCCTGGCAAGCCCTCAATTGAAATTAAACACACCTTCGTCTAGACTGATTTAATCTAAGACCGGGGCTGGGCTATGCGCGTGATTTCCGTGTACAAAGCTAGAAAATCGCCCTGGCTGATCGCCGCCCGCTCAATTTCTGAAGCAATTTTACCACGATTTAGAATAGCGATACGGTCGCACAAGTTCAAGCCGCGGGCAAAATCGTGGGTAATCATTAAAATCGTGCGCCCGCGCGCTTTTTCTTGCTGCAGCAGGGATTCTAAGATACCGCTGGCTTCCTGGTCTAACCCGGTGTACGGTTCGTCCAGCAGTAGCACATCCGGTTCATGCAGGGTGGCGCGGGCGATGGTCAGGCGTTGCAACATGCCGCGTGAGAAGGTGCGCACCGGGTCGCGCTGCCGCGCGGACAGGCCCACCGCTTTCAGCGCCGCCAGCACGCGCTGTTCGCGGTCTGCCAGACCATAGAGGCGGGCGTAAAAGGCCAGGTTTTCGCTGGCGGTCAGGTCCGGGTAGAGCAGGGAATGATGGGAAACGAACCCAATGTGGTGGCGAATCTTGTTGGCATATTTTGGCAGCGTCCACCCCCCAACCTGTACCAACCCTTCCCCGGGTCTGATCAGCGTGGCCACAATGCGCATTAGCGTGGTTTTGCCCGCGCCGTTTGAGCCCACCAGGGCCACAAATTCCCCTGCCGCCACCACCAGATCGACGCCGCGCAACACCGGATTCAGACCGTAATTTTTAACCAGGCCTTCGATCTTTATCATACTTTATTTACCAACCTGGCGGAACGCCTGCTGCACAATGATCTGCGCTTCCGCTTGTAACTGCTGCAAATGGTCTGTACCTTTGAAGCTTTCGGCGTAAATCTTATAGACGTCCTCTGTGCCCGAAGGACGGGCGGCGAACCAGCCATTTTCAGTGACCACTTTCAACCCACCAATAGCCGCGTTGTTGCCTGGGGCATGCGTTAATTTAGCTGTAATAGGTTCTCCGGCCAGCATCGTGGCTGTGATCATCTCCGGCGACAGGCTTTTCAGCACATCTTTTTGAACGCGGTTAGCCGGCGCGTCAATTCGTTCGTACACTGGGTCGCCCAACCGGATGGTCAGGTCGGCGTAATGTTGGCCCGGATCTTTGCCTGTAACAGCGGTGATTTCGGCGGCCAGCAAATCCATGATGATCCCATCTTTGTCAGTGGTCCAGACAGTGCCATCCTGCCGCAGGAAGGATGCGCCAGCGCTTTCTTCGCCGCCGAAGCCGTAGGAGCCATCTACCAGACCATCTACAAACCATTTGAAGCCAACGGGTACTTCGGCCAGCCGCCGCCCCAGATGGGCTGCGACGCGATCAATCATACTGCTGGAGACAAGGGTCTTGCCAATGGCAGCGTCGTGGCGCCATTGCGGGCGATGCTGGAATAGATACCAGATGCTCACGGCCAGGAAATGGTTGGGGTTCAACAGGCCCGCGCTTTTGGTGACAATGCCGTGCCGATCTGTGTCGGGGTCGTTGCCAAAGGCGATGTCGAAACGATCTTTGAGGTCAATCAGGCTGGCCATAGCGTAGGGCGAGGAACAGTCCATGCGGATTTTGCCGTCTTTGTCTACGGTCATAAAAGAAAAGGTAGGGTCTACTACTGGATTGACTACCTCCAGATTGAGTTTGTAGGCGTCGGCAATGGGTTCCCAATAGCCAATGCCGGCCCCGCCCATGGGGTCCATACCAATTTTCAAGCCAGCCTGGGCGATTGCTTCCAGGTTGACGACGTGCTGCAAATCAGCCACGTAAGGTGTGACAAAGTCGTATTCCTGGGTCGTTTCAGCCTGTAAGGCGCGCGCCAGGGGGATTCGATTGACGGCCCTGAGACCATTGACCAAAATGGCGTTGGCGCGATCCTGAATGCGCTGTGTGACAGCCGTATCCGCCGGACCGCCGTGAGGCGGATTGTATTTGAAACCGCCATCATCAGGCGGGTTGTGGGAAGGGGTGATGACCACGCCATCTGCCAGATGCGTCGCCAGGCCGCGGTTATGGGTGAGAATGGCGTGGGATATAACCGGAGTGGGGGTGTAACTTCTCCCGCGCTGGATACGAATGGGGACGCTGTTGCCGGCAAAAACCTCAATAGCCGTACTCAGCGCTGCTTCTGACAGGGCATGGGTGTCCATGCCCATATACAAAGGCCCGCTGATGCCCTCTTCCCGCCGGTATTCGCACAGCGCCTGGCAGATAGCCAGGATGTGATTTTCATTGAAAGTTGCTTCTACAGAGGAGCCGCGATGCCCCGAAGTGCCAAAAGAAACGCGCTGCGCGCTGTTGAGCGGGTCAGGTTGGCAGGTGTAGTAAGCGGAGATCAGGCGCGGAATATTGACTAGCAGGTGACGTGGGGCGGGTTTGCCGGCAAGCGCAGAGATAGACATAATGTTTTCTTCGGACTCACTCCATCCAAAATTTGACACAATTGCACAAATGGGTGGATGATACGGCGTGGCGGCTAATTGGGCAAATGCCAGGAGCGCGCGGGCTGTTACCAACCAGATTGTACGTGAGAATGTGACATGGGTAAATTCTTTACCAGGGGTAATTTTGCCACCAGGCTGGCGTCCGGCCTGTTTATGTTAGTATTTATGACGACTTTGAGCGCGGGTG
>CAZDSN010000255.1:0-6051 GCA_964507675.1 uncultured Ardenticatenaceae bacterium
GCATTTTTACCTGCCTTCTCTACACCGCGAGTAACCTGTCGTAGAACCTTGAAAAGGGGACGCTGATGACGCAGAAAGGCGCTGATTTACACGAGTCTATCAGCCATCATCTGCGTTAGCTCCGCGTTGTCTGCGTGCCGGCAACGGCTTTGCCGATAACCTGCTTTTTATACACAGGACGCTGGCTAAAATTCGGGCAGTTGGGATCCCATTTGTGTCCCCTCTGTGAGCGGCAACTGTGATAAAATACACGCACTATGCCGATTCGCGTGTTGTCTGAGCAGCTTGCCTCCCAAATTGCCGCGGGCGAGGTGGTAGAACGCCCGGCCTCGGTGGTCAAAGAGTTGGTGGAAAACGCCCTGGATGCCGGGGCGACCACCATCAACGTGGATGTGCGCGCCGGCGGGCGGAAGCTGATCCAGGTGGCTGATGATGGCGAAGGGATTTCGGCTGCCGACGTCCAGACTGCCTTCAAACGCCACGCCACTTCCAAGCTGCAAAGCATCGAAGACCTGAACCACATCCAGACGCTGGGTTTTCGCGGCGAAGCCCTGGCGGCTATTTCTGCCGTCAGCCAAACAACGGTGGTAACGCGGGCGACGGGGGAGCCTGCCGGCACGCGCCTCACCCTGGCCGGGGGAGAATTACACACCCAGGAAACGGTTGGCGCGCCGCAGGGTACGGTCATTGCCGTGGAGAATCTGTTTTACAATGTGCCCGCCCGCCTCAAGTTCCTGAAAAGTATTGCCAGCGAACGCCGCCTGATTGATGAATTCGTCACCCGCTACGCCCTGGCTTATCCCCAGGTGCGTTTCCGCCTGACGCACGATGGGCGGATTGCCTTTCAAAGCAGCGGTCACAACGATCTGCGCGACGTGTTGGCGGCTGTTTATGGACCAGACACAGCCCGCGAACTGCTGTCCATCAGCAGCAGTCCCGCCCTGGTAGAGGAGAGCCTGGCTGCGGGGGCGGAAACGCCAGACGCGCCGCTGCCTCGCCATCTGGTGACCGTATCAGGCTTTGCCGGCCCGCCCGGCTTGCATCGCTCCAATCGCAGCCAGATTACGCTGTTCGTCAACGGACGTTGGATTAAAGATACGTCGCTCACCTATGCCGTGATGCAGGCGTACCATACCTTATTGCCTGTGGGCCGTTACCCGGTCGCCGTCATCTTTATCAGCCTGCCTTATGACCTGGTGGATGTGAATGTGCATCCGGCCAAGACCGAAGTGCGCTTTCGGCAGGCGGGCGCCGTTTTTAGCGCCGTGCAGCGCGCCGTGCGCGAAACGGTGGTAGCGGATGCGCCGGTGCGCGGCTTTACGCAAATGCGCCCAGAGGGGGTGTTTAGCTGGAGTGGCTCGGTAGATCGGCCTTCCTTTGCCCGCCAGCCGGGCATGCCGGCAGGCCACCTGCACGGGCAAATGAATCTGGAGTTTCCCCGGTCCGCGCCCACATCTCCTTTCATGCCGCGCGCCGATGACGATGAACACCTGCCCCCGGCCACGGGCAACGGCGACCTGGGCGGCGAGCGGCTGCCAGTTATGCGCGTGGTGGGGCAGGTGGGTGCAGCCTACATTGTCAGCGAAGGACCAGATGGCCTGTTCCTGATTGACCAACACGCGGCTCACGAGCGCATTTTGTATGAGCAATTTATGTCCGCCTGGAATCAGCAGCAGGTGGCGTCACAGGGTTTGGTGGCGGGAACTGCGGTGTATGTGACCCCGGCGCAGGCTTCGCTGTTAGAGGAACATCTGGCAACACTGAATCGGTTAGGTTTTGCCATAGAGTCGTTTGGCCCGAACAGTTTTATGGTGCGGGCTGTCCCCGCCATCTTGACGCACCAGGAACCGTCCAAAGCGTTGTTGGCGGTGGTGGAGGAGTTGGAAGAGGATGAAAAGCGGGCGCCTTTACAGAATCAGATTGAAGCGCGCCTGATCCGGAGGGTATGCAAAACGGCAGCGGTGAAAGCCGGGCAGCCGCTGGCAGTGGCCGAGATGCAGGCTATGATCCAGCAACTCGAACAATGCCGCAATCCCCATACCTGCCCCCATGGCCGGCCAACACTCATTCACATTTCGCTGATGCAGTTGGCGCGTGGTTTTGAGCGGACATAGCCGATTTAAGCGGGCATAACCGCTTTGAGCGGGCATAATGGTTGGTTTCTATTTCTTGCCATGAATCAGACTGGGTTTTCCGCACACGCATATCACACGGGGCGTACAGTGGGCAAGTACACCCTGGAGACGTTGATTGGGCGCGGCGGGATGGCCGAGGTTTACCGCTCCTATCATCCAGAGTTGGAACGCAGTCTGGCTATTAAAATTATCCATCCCTTTTTGACAGAGGACGCCGGGTTTGTGGAGCGGTTTCGCCGCGAGGCCCGGGCAGCAGCTTCGCTGCGCCATCCGCACATTGTGCAGATTTATGATTTTGATGTGACGCCGGATGGGCTGTATTACATGGTGATGGAGTACATTGCCGGCATTTCCCTGGAGCAATACCTGCAGCCGCCGCGCACGCCCATGCCCCTGCCTGAAGCCATTTCCCTGTTTGCCCAAATCGCCAGCGCCGTGCAATATGCCCACCAGCATGGCATCGTCCACCGCGACATCAAGCCGGGCAACATTTTGCGCCACCAGACGGGCGACCTGTACCTCAGCGACTTTGGTCTGGCCCAAATTATGGGGACGCAGCGCCTGACCCAAAGCGGCATGACTTCGGGCACACCTGCCTACATGGCGCCCGAGCAGGTGTTGGGCCAGCCAGTGACGCCGGCCAGCGACATTTACGCCCTGGGGGTGCTGCTGTATGAGATGCTGACGGGGGCGCGTCCTTACGAGGGGGAAACTGGGGCCGCCATTATGGTGCGGCAAGCGACGCAGCCGCCGACGCCGCCCAGCAAATGGTTGCCCACGCTGGAGCCGGCGGTAGAAGCGGTTATTTTGCGCGCCCTTGCCCGCGACCCGGCGCAGCGTTTTGCCAGTGTGACGGCCATGTTGGCGGCTTTGAACCAGACAGCCGGCATGTCGGGAGCCGCCACGATAGCTGTGCAATCGTTAGCGAAGGGGGCATCTGCCGGCATTTCTGATTCACCGCCTTTGGCAGCTACGCCAGTGGCGGCGACCGTCTCCAAGCAGGTCAGCGCCCGTCGCTTCAACTGGCGCTGGCCTATTTCACGCTGGCTTTTACCAGCCCTCATTTTACTGGCGGTGCTGCTGGGCGGTTCTTATTTGCTACGCCAGCAGGCTGCCCCGGCAGTAACTCCGGCAGCAGGCAGCGCCGCTGCCACCGGCAGCGCTGCTGCCACAGCCGCCACCAACGCAGCGGCATCCTCCTCTACTACCATACCTCCCACGCCCACGACGGCGGCGGCGCTGGCGCCGGCAGATATTCCCAGCCGCCCTGGCATGGCTTTTATTTCCGCCGCTTCTTTTATTCAGGGGGATGATGCCGGCAACCACGACGAAGCCCCCACCCATCTGGTGGAACTCTCCCCCTATTTCATGGATTTGACCGAGGTCACCAATGCCGCCTACGCTGACTTTGTGGCACACACAGGCCATGCCGCGCCGCCGACCTGGCAGCAGCCGGAGCCGTCCCTATGGCAAATCACGGCTACCACTCCTTACGCTGTCGGCAACCCACAGGACCGGTTCAGCTTTGATGGCCAACTGGTGCATCCTGGCGAGGGGACGCTGACCATGACCCTGGATGCTGATAACGACACCGGGCTGCTGGTGGCCACCTTTACGGGCTCGATCGAGCCAACCACGAACCAGCGGCTGAACGGCAGTTTTCGCATTGAACAGCGCACGTTTGCCGGCCGTTCTACTTTTCAGGAGGGGGGTATTGGGGACTTTGTGGTCATGCACGGCCTCAGCGGCAATGAGACGCCTGTTTATCCAGAAATGATGGCATACCTGGCGACCTGGGGACTGGCGGACGTTTATCTAAATGATGAAATCCTCTACCAGAACGTGGGTATTCATGTCATGTACAGCGATGGGGTGCGCACGCCAGAGCATTTTGTGCCGCGAGCTAACGGCGCCTGTTGTTTTTCCGAACGGCAGCCTGGCGACAGCCGGCTGGATGCCGGCACACGCCAGGTGTCTGTGTGGGTCTTTCAGGACAGTTATGATTATGAATTTCCCAGCAATATCTGGATAGACCTTTACTATAGAGACATCACGCCGCAACAGGAACCAACCTTCGTGGGCGCACCCGCTTACCCGGCTGGCCTGGGCGAGCATCCGGTGAGCCACGTCAGTTGGCAGGATGCCGCCGCCTACTGCCAGTGGCGCGGTGGACGCCTGCCCACCGAAGCCGAATGGGAATATGCTGCCCGCGGTCCGCAGGCATTCATGTATCCCTGGGGAAACGATAAGAGCGCGGCCTCCGCTAACGTTGGTAATGCTTTTGATACCACCCTGCCAGTAGGAATTTTTCCCAACTCAGCCTCTCCCTTTGGGCTGCAAGATATGGCCGGCAACGTGTGGGAATGGGTGGCCGACTGGTATGATGCTGACTATTACGCCCAGGCGGCGACGCAGAACCCAACCGGGCCGGAGGCAGGCGCAGCCAAAGTGGTGCGCGGCGGCAGTTTTCGTTTATTCGATCTGCTGGGGCGGGATGAAACGCGCACAACTTACCGGCGGGCTGCGAACCCGGCGCTGACGGTAGAGGACATTGGTTTTCGCTGCGCGGCATCGCTGCCAGACGAAGAGTCGTAATGTCCATAAAGTCAAAGGGGTGGTGGGCGCTGCCGGCATTATTAGCCCTCTACCTGTACTGGCCCACCCTGCGTCTGCCCTTAATCTATGATACCCTGCTGCACATCCGCATCGCCAAAGAACTGACGCTTGCTTCCGTCTGGCTGCCCACTGAAGCCTTTGGCTTTTACCGCCCCCTCACCTTCCTCCCTCTGCTGCTGATCAAGCCCTTATTTGGCTATTACCCGGCGTGGCTGCTGCATGGCCTCAACGTGGGGCAGCATGCCCTCAATGCCCTGCTGTTGACCTGGCTCTCCTGGCGACTGTGGCAGAACCCACGTTGGGCGCTCTTTTCTGGTCTGCTGTTAGCGGCTTTTCCCTTTTCCTATCAGGCAGTCGCCGTCTACGGGCACAACGTCCATCCGACCACCGTCAATTTGCTGCTGCTGGGGCTGCACGCCTTTCTCAGCGCGCTGGCGGCTGTTCGCGCCGGGCGGCGGCGGCTGTGGTGGGGTTTAACGGGTCTTTGTTTCACCTTGGGGTTGTTAAGCCATGAATCCGGGCTGCTCTTTGGCCCGCTGGCGGCGCTGGTTGCCTGGCAAACGAATACAGGGCGGCGGCGCTGGCTCAAACTGCCCGCCAGTGTGTATGGCTTAACGGCTGCGGGCATCATCTATGCGGTTGGTTATCAGTTCTTGCCTATTACGCGCGCGCCGCAGGCGGCTGCCGGCATGGCTGATAGCCTCAGTCTCAAAGCGCTTTATCTGCTGCAAGCCCTGGCCTATCCTTTCACCTGGTTTGCCCACGTCTGGCCACAACTGCCGGCCGCTGCGATTATCCTCGGCAGCGTCGCCGTGACGCTGCTCCTGGCTGCCTGGGCTGCCCGCCCGCCAGCCAATCGCTTTCCCCTACTCCTGGGCGGCGGCTGGTGGTTGTTGGCTTCCTTCTTGATTGCCGCTCCCCTGCCTGCTGATTACCTCCTGCACGGCCCGCGCCTGCTATACGTCGGCAGCGTGGGTCTGGCGCTGCTCTGGCCCGCGCTGCTGTTCCCGCGCGGTTTGAAGAAAAGCGCGCGCCTGGGCGAACTGGTCGGGGCGGCGGCGGCGCTGTTCATTCTGGTCAGCGGCAGTCTGTTTGTGCGCGACCGCGTCGCCGCTTATACGAATTTAACCAGCCCATTGGACGTGGCCCGCGCGGCGCTGGCGGATGCGAGGGAAGATGAAAGGGTGTTGTGGGTGAATTTGCCGGCATGGATTTCCCCTCCCCGCAACACCTACCCCCTGGGCGCTGAATTGGCGGCTATGTTAGGCCCTTACCTGTTTGTGGAGGAGTGGACCGAAGA
>CAZDSN010000256.1:0-6043 GCA_964507675.1 uncultured Ardenticatenaceae bacterium
CGACTTCCAATACCTCCTGAACTTGAGTCTGGATACGCCAAAGTTCTATGGGCCGGCCAAGTCACTGCCACGGAAACGAGGACCGCTGCTGCGGTTGGTAAATGAGACGTCGCTGGTAGATGATTACCAGGTCATTGCCGGCATGACCCTCGAATTGATCTCCGCCTTCCGCCATCCCACCCTGCTCGTCTATGGTTCCGACTCTTACTTTATGGGCACGTTTGATTACCTGCGCGAAGTCTGGCCACATGCCCAATCCGTTATCCTGCATGGCGGCGGGCATTTTGGGCCGCTAGAAGAGCCGGAAAAACTGGTAGAGTTGATGGATGAATTCTTCAAATCGCCAGACACGGTGCTGGAACAGACGGCGCCGGGCGATTGATGAAGGAAGACAAGGGAGATGGCCTGGGTTGTGGCGCAATCCATAGTGACAGTTGCGCCGGACAGCGTTCTCCCGTTTCCCAGGCTGACCTGAACAGTTCTAAAAGTGCATAACAATCTATGAAAGATACCATCCTGATTACAGGCGCGGGCACCGGGCTGGGCCTGGAAATGTCGCTTTATCTGGCCGAGCGGGGTTTTAATGTCTATGCGACAATTCCTTTCGCCGACCAGCAGGAACATGTGGAAACACAGGCAGCGCAGCGAAATGTTTCGCTGCGCATTTTGCCGTTGGATGTGATGGATGCCGCCAGCATTGAAGCCGCCATCGGCGCCGTTCTGGCAGAATCAGGCAACATTTTTGGGGCTGTCAACAATGCCGGCATCAGCCTGCGCGGTTACTTTGAAGATTGTGAAGACCAGGAAATCCGCCGCGTCTACGACATCAACGTTTTTGGCGCTATGGCTGTCACCCGCGCAGTGCTGCCGCACATGCGCGCCGCCGGCCGCGGTCGCCTGTTGTACATCACCTCCATTGGCGGCCGTATTGCCTCGATGGCCCGTACTGCCTACTGTTCCAGTAAATTCGCTCTGGAAGGTTTTGCCGAATCCCTCTACCAGGAAGTGACGCCCCTGGGCATTCACGTCAGCGCCATCGCTCCGGCTATTGTCAAAAATGAACGCTGGACGGTTAACCGTGGTCTGGCCAGGGCAGCCAACAACCCAAACAGCCCTTACCACGCCTGGTTCCAAAGAGAAGAAAAGCTGGCCGATGAACTGGTAGAATCTTCTCCCACGACCAACGTGGACGTAGCCCGTACCGTCCACGAAGCGTTAACGGCCAGCCAGCCGCGGCTGCATTACATTGTCGGCAAGCGAGCGTCAATGGCCGTGCGCCTGCGGGAGTTAATGCCTGGCGAATCGTTTGAACGCATCTTCTTTGGGCGAGCCATAAAGCGCGTCACAGAAGTCTAATAACCACGCCAGGCTCCTCTCACTTGGGGGGCAGGCAGGCTGCTCGCGCCTGAGCAAGCCTTAATCGTGGAGTACTCTTGTACTCGTATGCAATTTGACACAGCCAGCCATCCTGGATAAAATTTCAGGAGTGACAGCGCGTGAAAAATTACACAAACTGCCTCTTTCTATGTTTCATCTGCCGTCCTGGTAAAACCTGGCAAAAAGATTGTTGGACTTGCCGGCATTTCCCCAAAGCCAGCCATTTTCATCATACCTTTCGCCCACCGGTTTTATCTTAAGTGTCTGCCCACTAATGATGCTCCCAATTGTAATTGGCTGTAGCCGGGTTGCCTGCTGCGTAAACGCCGCAGTTAGCGGGATGCCTGCTCCAGACAGTTGAGATGACTGTGCTGCGGTGTAGCAGGTGGGTCTGGTTACACACGTTGTTTACAAGAAAGGAGATTATCAACATGAAACATACTAACCAGTTCGACGTAGCCATCATTGGCGCCGGCATTGCCGGCAGCATGTTGGCTACCATTTTGACTCATCAAGGCGCGCGCGTCCTCGTCATTGACGCGGATACGCATCCCCGTTTTGTGATCGGCGAATCAACCGTACGCCACACCTTGCGCATGGTGCGCCTGATGGCGGAAAAGTACGGCATTGAAGAACTGCACCACATGGGCACGGGGAATAATATCCGGAAGTACGTCACCTCCGCTTGCGGCGAGAAGCGTAATTTCGGCTTCATTTATCATCGGGAAGGGCAGCCACAAAATCCACTGGAAGCCAATCAAATGGTTATTCCCCCCTTCCGCGAAGGATACGAAGCCCACCTCTTCCGCCAGGACATTGACGCCTATCTCTACCAGGCCGCGCTGCATTATGGCACCGTGGGGCTGCAAAACACGCGCGTGACGGAAGTAGATATAGATGAGCAAGGCGTCACCCTGAAAACAGATAAAGGCGACACCTACACCGCCAACTACATTGTTGACGCCGCCGGCTTCCGCTCTCCCCTGTCGCAAAAGTTTGGACTGCGGGATGATCCGCCACGGGCCAGAACCCACTCACGGGGTCTGTTCACCCACATGATTGACGTCAAAGATTACGACGAATTGATGGGGAATGTCCACGGGCAGCCCGAAAAATGGTACAACGGCACCTGCCATCATATCTTCGATGGCGGCTGGCTGTGGGTGATTCCCTTCAATAACCACCCCGACTCCACCAACCCGCTGGTCAGCGTCGGCTGGCAGCTTGATTCTCGCCGTTTCCCCAAGCCCACCAACATGACGCCGCAGCAAGAGTGGGATATGTGGATGGATCGCTTCCCCAGCATTAAGGCGCAGTTCGTAGATGCCAAAGTCGTTCGCCCCTGGGTGTCCACCGGGCGTATCCAATACTCCGCCAAAAGAACTGTTGGCGACCGTTGGGCATTGTTGTCCCACTCCGCCGGCTTTATTGACGCCCTTTACTCCCGCGGCCTGGCAAACGCTATGGAAGCCCTGAACGCGCTGGCCTCGCTGCTGCTGGAAGCCATTAAAGACAATGATTACCGCGCCGAGCGGTTCCAGTATCTCAATGAACTGCAAGAGAATAATGTCAAGCACAGCGACCTGATGGTCTGGGCTTCCTACGTTTCCTGGTGTGATTACGACTTGTGGAACGCCTGGTTCCGTGTCTGGGGTTTGGGTGTGGGGATTGGCGACTTGCGTATGGCCAGCATTGTACGCCGCTATGAGAAAACGCACGACGCCAGCCTGCTGCCTGACAACGCCCCTCCTATGGGTTTGTTCTACACCAACCACGCGGGTTTCAAGAAGCTGTTCTACAAAGGCATCGAGATCATGGAACAGGTGGAAAATGGCACAATGAATCCCAAGGTAGCGGCTAAGGAAGTCCTGTCTTTGATTCAAAATGCGGAGTTCACCTCGCCAGCCGTTGGTCTGGGCGACCCGGAACACCGGTATATCAATGCCGGCACATTCGGCGCTGTCGTCAAATCGGCCGCCTGGGCGCTCACCTCAGCCCCGCCCGAGATGAAGGATTGGCTCTTAGGCGCAGTCATCCGCTCTGATCGCAGCAAAGAAGCTGCTGCCCTGGCTCGCTAAAGTTGAAAGTACGGGTGAGTGGCTGGTGGCAGTGGCCCTAAACGGCGCGCCAGCCACACACATCCGGCACAGACAAACTTATGCAGGGCGCGCGAGTGCCGGCAAAAGTTCGGGGAATTCGCGCCATTCGTGTCAAACCGTCTTCATCCATGGTGGCGCGCTGCCCCTGACAATAACCATTTTTAACAGGCGGCGCGCCGTCATACCGGCCACGGCCAATAGCAAATGAGTCATGCAGTTGTGTGAGCCTTAACCTTACACAAGTGTAGGCCTTGTTTGTTATTGGCCGTGGTTGCGTCTGGTCCAGGTGAGGTCGAGATACCGCTGGAAAGCAAGGGGAGATATAGCTGTTCAAATGTTGTACAAAACCTGTTCGCTTATAATTCGCTCACCTTTTTTCTCTATAAATATCTTGACCTGCTGCCTGGTAACAGCTACAATGCGAGGCACAATAAGTAAAAGTGACTGCTCGTTTTCCTTGCCTGAGATGCAAAACACAACAAACGGCGCGAATCTGCCTCATTCTCAGGCACGAGTCACTGGCTTGACTGGTAGGCGGCGCAAATTTGGCCGCCAAACCATCTATTCGTAATTCTGTTGTAGTTAGAAACTGTATCAATGCGCGACGTCGCAAGCGGGATGCCTGCTTCGAGACAGTTGAACCAACTGTGCCTCGTCGCGATACAGAGTGCTAACCACAATTGAATGGCTTTCTTTAAACTAACTCACTTATCAATCGGAGAAAAATCAGTATGAAAAGCGCCAATCAGTTTGACGTGGCCATCTTGGGGGCGGGCATAGCCGGCAGTTTTCTAGCTACCGTCCTCTCTAATAAGGGTTTGCGCGTTTTGCTGCTAGACGCAGCCACGCATCCCCGTTTCGTCATTGGGGAATCCACTGTTCGTCATACGCTGCGGTTAGTGAAGATCATGGCCGCGCAGTATGGCATTGAAGAGCTGTGGCACGTTGGCTCTGGAGAAAACATCCGCAAGCACGTCACTTCGTCCTGTGGAGAAAAGCGGAATTTTGGTTTCATCTATCACCGGATGGGGCAGCCGCAAAATCCGTCCGAGGCCAACCAGTTGGTTATCCCCCCTTTCCGCGAAGGATATGAAGCCCATCTGTTCCGTCAGGACATTGACGCCTATCTCTATCAGGCAGCGCTGCATCATGGCACCGTGGGGATACAAAGCACGCGCGTGGCGGACGTAGATGTTAACGAAAATGGGGTAACGTTAACCACAGACAAAGGCGAAGTTTTTACTTGCAGTTATCTGGTAGATGCGGCAGGTTTCCGCTCTCCCCTGGCTGACAAGTTTGACCTGCGGGATAACCCAACGCGGGCGCGCACGCATTCTCGTACGTTGTTCACGCACATGATTGACGTGAAGGATTACGACGAATTAACGGGCAACGTACACGGCCAACCAGAAAAATGGTACAGCGGCACCTGCCACCACATCTTTGATGGCGGCTGGATGTGGGTTATTCCGTTCGACAATCACCCCGATTCCACCAATCCGCTGGTAAGCGTCGGCTGGCAGTTTGATTCGCGCAAATATCCCAAGCCAAATGATATGACGCCGCAGGAAGAGTGGGATATGTGGGCGGAACGGCTGCCCAGTGTGGGTATGCAGTTTAAGGATGCCAAAGTTGTTCGCCCCTGGGTTTCCACGGGGCGCATCCAGTATAGTTCTAAGCGGACAATAGGCGACCGTTGGTGTTTGCTGGCGCAGGCTTCGGGCAACATTGACGCCCTCTTCTCGCGTGGGCTGGCCAATACGATGGAGGCCATTAACGCCCTGATCCCGATGCTGCTGCACGCGGTCAAAGAGGACGATTTCCGCGAGGAAAACTTTGCCTATCTGGAAGAGCTGCAGCAGAATAACATCAAGCACAATGACCTGCTGGTGTGGGGTTCGTACGTGGCCTTCCGCGATTATGAGCTGTGGAACGCCTGGTTCCGCATTTGGGCGTTGGGTGTGGGTTTGGGCGATTTGCGTCTGGCCAGTATCTATCGCCAGTATGAGAAAACGCACGACAATTCACTTTTGCCGCAAAACCATCCGCCAATGGGGCTGTTCTGCAGCAATCACCCTGGCTTCAAGAAGTTGTTTGACGCCGCTGTGATCGTGATGGAGCAAGTGGAAGCTGGCACGCTGGATACGAAGGCCGCCACCAAGCAGATTATGACGCTGGTCCAAAATGCTGAGTTTACTTCACCCGCCGTCGGTCTGGCTGATCCGACGCAACGGTATATCAATGCCGGCACATTCAGCGCTATCGTTAAATCCGCCGTGTGGGCGTTGACATCAGCCCCGCCAGAAATGAAGGGAATGTTGTTGGGCGCAGTGCGCGGTTCCCGCCAATCTAAAGAATCAGATATGGCTATGGCTGGCAAATAGGATGATGCAGCCTTAACTGTTTTAAGTGCGACGCACTGTTCAAGTGCGTCGCACTTTTTTTGTTCTACTCCACGGTAACGGATTTTGCCAGATTGCGCGGTTGGTCTACGTCGCAGCCGCGACGCACGGCCATGTGGTAGCTGAGAAGCTGCAAGGGAATAACATTGATGATGGGGGATAGGA
>CAZDSN010000257.1:0-6042 GCA_964507675.1 uncultured Ardenticatenaceae bacterium
GTACAGTCGCGTCTTGACACTCCTGACGCGCCGTGTTATATTACCACATAACGCGGCGCGTTATATGGCGTTGCCTGTGCCCGGGGAAGTGCGGGAGCCAGGGGAGATGTGGATAGTGCAATGCCGGCAGCGCTGACTATCTGAGTGGACAGTTGCCTAAAGGAAACCTTCATCGGAGGCAGGTGATATGGCCGATTCTGTTGAGCTAATTGAAGAAGACGTGCAGCTAGACGAACGTAATTCTTTGCTGGAGATGGCGCGCAAAGTGCTGTTAGCCAGTTTTGGGGCGGTAGTTTTGGCCCAGGAGGAGGTGGAGAGTTTTGTCGAGAAGCTGGTTGAACGGGGAGAGATTGCCGAGAAAGACGGCAGGAAACTGCTGCGGGAACTGCGGGAACGGCGGAAGGCAGAACTACCGGACGCTCCCGTTGCCGTGACCGCCGCTGCCGCTGAATCAGCCAAAGTCGAACAGGAGCGGCGCATGGATGCACTGCTGAAACGGATCAATATCCCCACCCGGTTGGAAATCGAAGCCTTGAGCCAGAAAATCACGCACCTGACGGAGAAGGTAGATGACTTGCTGACGGCCACCGAAGAACAGGCAGAGAAGTAACCGATGCACAGGACGCGAGTATCCCTGACAAGATGCCGGCATCTATAACCTGCTATCTGGGCCTGGGCAGCAACCTGGGCCAGCGTGAAGAAAATCTGCGCCAGGCGGTGGCGCACATCGGCCCGGTGATGGCCGTTGCCGCTGTTTCCCCCGTATACGAGACGCCTCCCTGGGGCGTGACGGAGCAGCCCGATTTTCTAAACATCTGTCTGGCTGGCGAGACCTCCCTGTCGCCGCGCGCTTTGTTAACAGCCCTGAAAGCGATTGAGACCCGCATGGGGCGGCAGCCCACTTATCGCTGGGGGCCGCGGCTGATTGACATTGATTTACTGTTTTATGGGGATTGGGTGATAGCCGACGCCGACCTGATCATTCCCCACCCCCACCTGGCTGAACGGGCCTTTGTGCTGGCGCCCCAGGCCGATATTGCGCCCGATTTTGTCCATCCCCAAAGCCATAAAACGGTATCCGCCATGCTGGCTGAACTGGATTGCGCCGGCTTACGACCACAATTCCACCTGGACATCCAGCCTGTTTTGAGTTTCCCCCAAGAATGAATGATCCGCGCCAGTCTTTTGTCCTCTATTTTTTCTCTGCATCCTCTGCGTCTCTGCGTGGGACGATTTTTGTCAGAGGCGCAGCATGATTGACGCCCTCGCCCAACGCCACCCTTCGCTGTCGCGTTTTACCTGGGGCCGCCGCACCTATGTCATGGGCATCCTGAATGTGACCCCTGACAGTTTTTCGGGGGATGGGCTGCTGCCGGCAGGGGACGATTTGACGGCGGCGGCGGCAACCCAGGCGCGGCAATTTGTGGCAGACGGGGCTGACATTTTGGACATTGGCGGCGAAAGCACCCGCCCCGGCAGCGCCCCCGTGACAGCGGCGGTGGAGATGGCCCGTATTTTACCTGTCATTCAAGCGGTGCGCGCCGCCGTTGACGTACCTATTTCCGTGGACACCTACCGCGCCGAAGTCGCGGCGGCGGCTTTAGCGGCAGGAGCAGACTGGATGAACGACGTGTGGGGGCTGCGCATGGACCCGGAAATGGCTGGCGTGGCGGCGCAGGCGGGCTGTCCCCTTATTTTGATGCACAATCGCAGCCAGCCTAAAGACGTAGCCCAGGCGGCGCGGCTGGGCGGGCGGTATGTGGGCGTGGCTTATGATGACCTGGTGGCTGATGTGCTGCGGGAGTTAGCCATGGCGGTGGAAACGGCGTTACGTGCCGGCATTTCCCCCCACCACATTCTCATTGACCCCGGCCTCGGCTTTGGCAAAACCGTTTCCCAAAGCATCCAGCTCATCAACGAACTCCACCGCTTCCAGACGCTCGGCTATCCCATTTTGATTGGGCCCTCACGTAAATCCTTTATTGGCTATACCCTGGATTTGCCCCCCGATGACCGCCTGGAAGGCACCGCCGCCGCTGTAGCCATTGGCATTGCCCGCGGCGCGGACATGGTGCGTGTTCACGACGTGCGCGCCATGGCCCGCGTAGCCCGCATGACCGACCGCATTGTTCGTTCTATCCCGTCCTATTTGGATGAATGAGAATTGCTTGACACGAATTACACGAATGGCACGAATTTTTCTCCGCCCACATGAGCGGGCTGCCGCGTGAGCGGGCCGCTGCGTGAGACTATCTTGGTACACGACGCGCCTGGCGCGCCCTTCTGAGCACTAGCCACTCACCACCGGTCACTATTAAGGAGTTTACGATGATTAATTTTCAGCTTGACGAAGAACAATCTATGCTGGCCACAGCCATCAGGCGCTTTGCCCAGGAGCGAGTCCGCAAAGTGTTCCGTGATGCGGATGAGGAGGGAACCATTCCGGCTGATGTCATCACCGCCGGCTGGGAGTTGGGACTCCTGCCTACCAGCATCCCAGAGGCTTATGGCGGCTTTGGCGAGCATTCCACTGTAACGTCGGCGGTAGCTGTCGAAGAATTTGCCTGGGGCGACCTGGCTGCGGCTCTGACCATCCTGACGCCTAATCTAGTAGCCGTGCCCTTGATGCTGGCCGGCAGCGAGACCCAAAAAGCTGCTTACCTGCCTATGTTCTGCGAGCAGACAATGCCCCACGTCACCGCCGCGCTAACCGAGCCGCGGGTGCAGTTTGACGTGCGCCGTTTGCAGACGACGGCGGTGCGCGATGGAGATGAATACGTCCTCAATGGCGTGAAGTGCATGGTTCCCCTGGCCGCAGGCGCTGCCTGGATCCTGGTATACGCTCAGGAAGAAGGCCAGAATCAGGCATTTTTCGTTCCGGGGGACGCTCCCGGCCTGGTTGTAGGCGCGCAGGAGAAATTGATGGGCGTTAAGTCGCTGCCCACCTATGGTTTGACCCTGACCAATGTGCGCGTGCCGGCATCCGCCAGAGTGGGTGAAGATGCCGGCATCAACTTCGAACTCATCCTCAACCACAGCCGTGTCACCCTGGGGGCGGCGGCGGTGGGCCTGGCCCGCGCCGCCTATGAATATGCTGTGGAATACGCCAAGACGCGGCAGCAGTTTGGCGAACCCATTGCCCATCGCCAATCCATTGCCTTCATGTTAGCCGAAATGGCAATTGACATTGACGCCGCCCGCTTAATGGTCTGGGAAGCCGCCTGGAAACTAGATCGCGGCGAATCAATCACCCGTGAAGTGGCGGTCATGAAATATTACGTGGATAACATGGTGCTGCGCGTGGCCGATCAGGCGCTGCAAGCGCTGGGCGGCTATGGCTACATTCGCGAGTATCCAGTGGAATTGTGGCTGCGCAATGCCCGTGGTTTTGCCAGCTTTGACGGCATGGCGATTGCCTGATACTTTCTGAGCCGCACCTTCAGGAGATGTAAAGATGATTAGTTTTGAAATTCCCAACAGAATTACGAATGAAGTTCAACTGGTCAAGATGGTGGCCGAACAGGTGATGCGCCCCAAGTCGCGTTACTATGATGAACATGAGCATGAGCGGCCCGTCGAATATATCAACATGATGTGGCAGTTCTTGCGCGACCAGAACAAAAAGCGGATGCAGAAACTGACCAGCGCCAACGGCCACGGCAACGGCAGTAAGCCGAAGGATGCTTTTGACTTTGCAGTGCTGCGCCTGGTAGTAGTGATTGAGATGTTAAGCTGGGGGGATGCCGGCATGTACCTCTGTACCCCCGATCCCCTCCTGGGCGGCGCTGCCGTCGAAGCCGTGGGAACCACTGAACAAAAAATCCGCTTCCTATCCCGCTTTGGCGAGGGCGAGCCCAAGTGGGGCGCCATGGCCATGACCGAACCAGGGGCTGGCTCCGACACCAGCGGCATCCGCACCAAAGCTTTCCTGGACGCCGACACCAACGAATGGGTGCTCAATGGCGAGAAAATCTTCTGTACCAGTGGCGGCCTGGCCCTGGAAGAATCTGATGGCTTTGTGGTGGTATGGGCCACTGTTGATCCGGTGGCGGGACGTGCCGGCATGAAGCCGTTCGTCGTGGAAGCGGGTACGCCGGGCGTAGCTGTAGTTAAGCACGAACACAAAATGGGTATCCGCGTCAGCGATACCGTCTCCATTGTCTTCCAGGATGCCCGAATCCCCTACGAAAACATTTTGGGCAGCGCCGAAGTGCAGCAAAAAGGCGCTACCACCAAAGGTTTCCAGGGGGCCATGAAAACCTTTGACGCCAGCCGTCCCGCCGTGGCCGCCAGCGCCATGGGTGTGGCCCGCGCTGCCATGGAGTACACCCGTGACAAAATGGCCGAGGAAGGTATCGTCCTGGACTACACCAAACCGCTGCACCAGATGACGGCAGTTGAGCGCGATCTGATGGAAATGGAAGCGCGGCAGCGGGCCGGCTGGCTGCTGACCGTGCGCGCCGCCACCATGATGGGCTATGGGCACAGCAACCGTCTGGAAGCCAGCATGTGCAAGGCGCGCGCTGGTGAGACCGCCACCTGGATTACGCAAAAAGCGGTGGAACTGCTAGGCCCGTTGGGCTATTCGCGCGACTACCTGGTGGAAAAATGGATGCGTGATGCTAAAATCAACGACATCTACGAAGGCACTAAGCAGATCAACTTACTCATTGTCGCCCGCAGCATTTTGGGCTACACCCGTAAGGAATTGAAATAGCAGCAGGCATATTTCGGTTGAGGTGGCATGAACCCTTTTGACCTTACCGGCAAAGTTGCCATTATTACCGGCGCTTCCCGCGGCATGGGCGCAGCCATTGCCTGGGCATATGCCCAGGCTGGCGCGCGCCTGGTGATCAGCAGCCGCCAGTTGGAGAACGTGCAGCCGGTGGCCGAGGCCATCAATGCCGAATTTCCCCAACAGGCGGTTGCCCTGGCGGCGCACGCAGGTGAGGCAGCCGCGGCGCAGGCGTTAGTGAGCGCTGCCGTGGACCATTATGGCCGCTTAGACGTGGTCGTAAACAACGCGGCCACCAACCCCCACTTTGGCCCTATCCTCACTGCCGGGGAATCCCATTGGGACAAGATTCTGCAGGTTAACCTCAAAGGCACATTCTGGTTGTGCCAGGCGGCCATTCGCCAGATGCAGCAGCAGGGAGGCGGTAAGATCATCAACATGGCTTCTATTGCCGGCATTCGCCCCGGCGCCATGATGGGTATTTACAGCGTTAGCAAAGCCGCCTTGATCATGCTTACCAAAGTATTGGCCAGCGAGGTTGGCTCGGACAACATCCAGGTCAACGCCATTGCCCCCGGCTTTGTCAAAACCAAATTTAGCGCCGCCCTCTGGCAAGATCCGGCCATTGCCCAGGCCCTGATTGCCCAAACGCCTGCCGGGCGCATGGCCGAACCTGCCGAGATAACGGGCATTGCCCTTTACCTGGCCTCCCCCGCCTCCGACTTCACCACCGGGGCTGTCTTTACCATTGATGGTGGGTATACTATTTGAGGCAGCAAGCCAGCGGCATGGGAAAAAGATTTTTGCCACGAAAAGCACGAATTTTCTGACCACTAACCACCGTTCACTGGCCACTATTTTTGAAGGAGTTCCACATGATCTATCGCATTAACAAAGTTGGCGTCATTGGCGCCGGCACTATGGGCGGCGGCATTGCTGCCCATCTGGCCAACATGGGCATCCCCGTGCTGCTGCTAGACATTGTGCCGCCCAATCTCAGCGAACAACAGAAAAACAACCCTCAGGCTCGCAACAGTATCGTGCAAAGCCTGTTTGACCGTATGGCCAAAGCCCGCCCGGCCAATCTGGCCCGCGCCGACCGCGCCGACCTGATCACCTTAGGTAACCTCGAAGACGATCTGGGAAAATTGGCCGACTGTGACTGGATCGTCGAAGTTATCATTGAGAAGCTGGAGCCAAAGCAAGCCCTGATGCAGCGCCTGGAAGCCATCCGCAAACCCGGCAGCATCATCAGCAGCAATACCTCCGGCATTCCCATTCACCTTATCTCTGAAGGGCGCTCCGAC
>CAZDSN010000258.1:0-6032 GCA_964507675.1 uncultured Ardenticatenaceae bacterium
CCTTCCCCCTCAAGGGGGAAGGGGGTTGGGGGATGGGGGTGTCCGCCGCCCCGGTTACCCTGTTAGTATACACACTCTTATGACAAATACCGATCTACCAAAAGGCCTAATCTCTGCCGCGCCGTCGCGCCAATCCTGGCCCGGTCAGTAATGAGTGCATCTTGTAGGGCATGATGGGCAGCGAACGTGCCGGCCCATTCGTCCATCGTCTGCACCAGATGACTCAAGGCTGCCTGAGCCACCTGCGTATTTCCTTGCAGCGTGCGAATCACCATGTCTACCGTCACGGGCTGTTCGCTCTCATGCCACACGTCATAATCTGTCACATGCGCCATGCAAGCGTAGGCCATTTCTGCTTCCATCGCCAGATATGCCTCTGGGCTGGTGGTCATCCCAATGATGCTCATGCCCCACTGACGAAACAAGTGCGATTCCCCTCTGGTTGAGAAACGAGGCCCCTCTATGGTGATAAATGTGCCGCCTTCATGGACTGTCCCACCTACCGCCTGCACCGATTGGTACAAAGCGGCGCTCATTTCGGGAGAAAAGGGGTTGGCGGCGCTGATGTGGGCCACCAGTCCTGCTTCGAAGAAGCTCATAGCCCGCAGCCCTTTCGTATAGTCCACCAACTGATCAGGAATAACGATGTGACCGGGCGAATAATCTTCACGCAGTGAGCCACAGGCGCTCACAGAAATCACGTACTTTACCCCCAGGCTCTTGAGCGCATAGATGTTGGCGCGATAGGGGACTTCGCTGGGATTCAGCAAATGTCCCCGGCCATGGCGGGGCAGAAATGCCACGCGCCGCCCGTGCAAACGACCAATGATAATGGCATCGGACGGGTCGCCAAAAGGGGTGGTGATGCGTTGCTCGGTCACGTCGGTCAACTCAGCCATGTTGTAAAGACCACTGCCGCCAATTACGGCCAATTCAATATCCGTCATATGGTTTGTTCTCCCATGTAAATCGGACATCTCTGCCCGATTGCCCGAACATCCTTGCCGGGCTGCAAGTTTTCGTTCCTCTGTAAATCAGACAGGAGCCCTGTCTGCTACTTGTTCATTTATTCCTCGATTGGCGAGGGGGCGGGAGGAACGTCTTCGCCGCGCTGCCGCCGCCGCTCCAGCCAGACGGACAGGTCTTTGAGTTGTCGTTTGGTATGCGCCAATTCCTGCTCCAGTTCTCGAATACGGGCTGTCGCTACCTGGCGTACTGAATACAAAGTCCGTTTCTGCTCATCCGCGCTTGCTTGCAGATTTTTCAAGGCCAGATCTCGTTCCACCAGGGTAGCTTGCACCCAGGCCAACTGCTGCCCCTGCGCTACGACTGATTCATGCAGCAGGGTTAATTCCGCCTCGTTCGATTCATGCTGCGCCTGGTAGCGGCGCACCTGCGCCGAAAGCTGTTCGGCCTCGGTGCGGGCAGCTTCCTTGTATTGAGCCAATGCCGCTTCCAGCTTTTTGGCTCGCCGTTCCGCCGTATAGAGTAGTTCGCTCAGGCGGTTGACGTTGGTTTTCCACTTGTCCACCAACAGCGTGCGTTCTTCCAGGTCGGCGGACATGCCGGCAATTTGTGCCTGCTGCCGGGCTAACGACTGCCCCTTTTCGGCCAGCTCTTGTTGTGTCGCTTGCAGCGATGCCTTATACCACACCACCAGATCGGCCGATTCGGCAGCCCGCGCTGTAGCTGCCTGCCACTCGGCTATTATTTGCGGTTGGCCGGCTAACTGCGTTTGTAGCGCGCTCAATTCGCTCTGCGTGTGCGCCAGTATATCCTGATCCAACTGGGCCTGCATGAGTTGTACCTCAACTTCCGCCAACCGCTGCTGCCAGGTTGTTTGCTGCGTCCGCAAATCACTGAGCTGCGCCTCGGCTGCCGTCGCCGCTGTCTGCCACTGGCTGTGTTCTTGCGCCAGCTCTGTCTGGCGCGCCAATGCCTGCGCCTGTTCCTGGAACTGCTGCTGCAGCGTATCTCGCTCTGCTTGCAGGTCCTGCGCACGAGTGGCCATATCCGCAAAACTGGCTTGCAGATCAGCCAACGCCGCTTGCATTTCCGCCTGCCTGGCCAACTCCTGCTGTAACCCGCTGTGCGTCTGCTGCAGCGTCTGGTGCTGTTGCTCCAACTCTGTGTAACGCGCCTGCCAGCCGCTGAGGTCCGCTTGCGCCAGGGCTAAGGCTGCTGCGACTTGTTGCAGCGCGTCTCGCTCGGCGCGCACCTGCGTCAACTGGCGGCGCAGTTCCGTCCGTTCTTCGCGCAGATTGGCAGCCAGGGCGCTCTGTTTCTCCTGTTCAGCCTGGACCATTTGCAGTTCGTATTGGATATTTTTGACCTGCGCTTCGGTTATTTCTGCCAATTCTTGCCAGCGAATCAGCACCTCTTCCTGTTCGGCGGAATGTTGTAAACTGGCCTGCATGGCGCTTCCCAGATTTTGCGCCCGCTCTGTCAACTCTGTGATCTCGGCTGACGCCTGCTGCAGTCGCGTTGTCAAATCGGTTTTATGTTGTTGCAGCAGCGCTTCTGCGGCGGCAGCTTCCGCCAATGCCTGGGTCAACATGGCTGCGTCTGCCTGCTGCTGTGCCACGGTAGCCGCCAACTGTTGTCGTTGTGCTGTTTCCTGCGCCAGTTCCGCCTCGCGGGTTTGCAAAGTGGCCTGTAAACTTTCCAGGCGCTGCCGCGCGTTTTGCAGATCGCTTTGCGCTAACTGCCAATTTCCACGGAGCGCCGCCGCTTCTGCCATTAGATCGCCCGCTTTCTGGGCCAGTTTTTGCTCAAACGCCTGCTCTAGCTCCGCCCGATCGGTCAGGGCTGTGGCCGCTTCTTGCTGCAAGCGGCGTACGAAAACCAGGTCTGGCAGCGATAAATGCGCTGCGGCTTTCGTTGGACCGCTAATCAGTTCCACCGGCTCCCCTTCAGGGGCGTCAGGCAGCAAATGCGCCGCGCGCAGTTCGGCCAGGGTACTACTCTGCGTCAATATGGCCGACAGGTCCGCGTCGTCTACGGTTCCCATCCAGCCGTAGACGCGGCCATCGGCAAAGACCTGGCAGGCGCGGGCGTACACATTGCCCCACACCTGACCGCCAGCGTGTACAATGGCTTCGCGGGCCACGATAGACCCCCGCACCAGGCCGCGTATCTCTACGCGGGGGGCAATAATATCGCCGATCACGACGCTTTTGGGCGGCACAGACACAGCCGTATTTGCCCGTAAATCCCCATTGTGCACGCCAGAGATTTTGAGGCTAAGACCCAGCAAGCGGGCCAGAAAGCTGCGATTGGTTTGGTTATAAGGCTTTGTGGACATAGTACAGAAAACGGCTCAACTGTCTGGGTAACTGCCTGCTGAGCCAATAATGATTTTCGAGGCGCGCCCAATAGTATCTCAGGTTGGAAAAGGACACAACGGGCCTGACGGAGGGCAAATTGCCAAGAAAGGACTCAAAATGAGAACCCTCTATAAAACAAGGCGTCTTTTGCTTGTATACTCCTGATAAGTTTGATAAACTGCGGGCATCATGCGCCGAGTGAGTTTGTTGTCCACGCTGCTGGTCATTACCAGCCTGCTGGCCTTTCTGGTCAGCGGCGGCGTGGGGGCGGCTGCGGAACTGCCTGTCCCTGGCGTCACCGGCTACGCGCAGATTGCCGGGGATGTTCTGCTGGAGTTGTTTTTGTCCCCGCCAATCACAACGCCCGGCGAACGCATCACGGCCACGTTTGTGGTCACGAACCGCAGCCAGCAGCCGCTTACTCCCCTGGTTGACATTCCTCTGCCGGCAAATCTCGAGCTGAATCTGGGCATTTTGCCGGCAGCCACCAGCTTCGACCTCGTCAATAACCACATCACCTGGCAGCCCGTTGTCCAGCCCGATGGGGGCCAGCAAACCATGTCGCTGCCTTTTCGCGTTGGCGCGGCAGACCTGAGTGTTCCAGAGCGGGAGTTCCATCTTAATCTGGTCACCGAAAAAGAAACGCTGACGGCTGCTGCTTCTTATTGGGTTGGCCTGCCGCCGGCAGCCACTATCCTGGTTAACCCCATGCAACCGGCAGTCGGACAGCCTGTGCAGCTTATTGCCAGCATGGAGGGTTCCGGTCCGTTTGTCCAGGTCTGGCAAACGGGGGATCAGCGGGAACTGGAAGCGGTTGATCCGGTAGTTGTCTATCCTGTGGCCGGCCAATACCAGGTAACGTTGCACGTCGCCAATCCGCTGGCGGCCACGCGGGTGACCACTATCATTGAGGTCGTCGAAGCCCCCACCGCCGCGTTTGCTCTGGATGATCCCACGCCTGCTGCCGGTCAGATCATTCACTTTACGAATCTCAGCGGCGGCGCGCCCCCCTTGCAGTTCTTATGGGATTTTGGAGATGAGCAGACGAGCAGTGAACGGGAGCCAGCGCACCAATATGCCACTCCTGGCGAATATAAAATTAGTCTGACCGTGCAAAATGCCGGCAGTCGCGCCGCCTTTGTCTGGCCGTTGACCGTAGGCATACCGCCGCAGGCTCAGCTTTTGTTGCCCACAGAGGCCAGGGCAGGTGAACCTATTGTGGCCCAGGCCGCCGGCGACAATACAGTTGACGGCTATGTGTGGGACATGGGCGATGGTCACGTTTACGAAGGCGTCTCCGTCAACCACGTTTACTGGACAGGCGGCGACCATTATGTCACAGTCACGGCGCACAGCGAATATGGCGAAACCAGAGTGGGTCAATGGATTCGCATTGCCAACAACATGGGGCACACGGTCTTCCTCCCCCTGCTGTCGCAAGCAACCGCCTCGCCAGAAATGCCTGTTGTTGCCACTGCGTCAGAGGCCAACGTCATTTCCCTCTCTGCCGCACGCAGCTACGAAGCGTTTGAGCCTATCCAACTGGAGCCGTCGCCCCTGCTGGAAACGGCTACAGCCGCCGAGCAGTTGCTCTGGTATGTGAACGAAGCCCGCCGGCTGCACAACTTACCCCCGCTGGCCTACGGCTACGAAATGAGCATTGCCGCGCAGCGACATGCGGAGGACATGGCCTTAAACCAGTTTACCGGCCATACTGGTTCAGATGGGTTGCGTCCCCTGGAACGCTTGCAACTGTATGGATTTGTGGGCGATTATGGCGGCGAAACGACCGCCTGGGGGATTGACAACGCTCGCCAGGTCGTTGAATTTTGGGTAAACAGCCCGTCCCACCGCCGCATTATCCTCAACGCGCGGGCCATTATGCTTGGCGTTGGCTACGTAGTTGATTTTGCCTCCCCGAACGTCTGGTACTGGGTGACTGAATTGGGTCAGGTGCCCGACCCGGCGGCGCTGGATGAAGGTTCATCGTAGCGGCGCAGTGCAGCGAGCCAGAGGGAATGAACAGGCTGCCCATTGAAACAAAGAGGCTGATTCTGCGCGATTTTGCGCCGGATGATTTCGACGCTTTCTACGCCACTACCCAAGACCTCGTCTATCAAAAATATTACGCTGCCCACGAGATGGCCCGATCCCATTGGCTGGCTATTTTTGATCGCATTCGCGATGGGGCGGCTGCCGTTCCGCGAACGACGTTTCAGCTTGCCATTTGTCTGCCAACTGGAGAATTGATTGGGACGTGCGGCGTGCGCACTGAAGATATAGAAAATCAACAGGCGTCTTTTGGCTGCGCCATTGCCCGCCCACATTGGGGGTTGGGATATGCCTTTGAAGCGTCCTATCGCGCCATAGACTTTGGCTTCTCCGCTTTGCCTATTCATCGCGTTTACGCCGAAACGAACAGCGAGAATGCGCGGGCCAGGACATTGGCTGAGCGCCTGGGCATGCGCCTGGAAGGAGAGCTGCGGCAGCAGAAGTTCTTTCAGGGTCGTTGGTGGGATACCGTTATCTACGCTGTGCTGGCGGACGAATGGAAACGGGGCGACCAAACCCACAACCAAACAGCCTGACAAATGGATGAAATACGAGTAATCTCGCCGAAGTTGCCCCGCCTTTGCCAGACTGCGCGTGTTCCGCGGAGCGTGCTGCTGGGGTGGGGTGACAGTGTTCTCGTCTGGCAAGAACACG
>CAZDSN010000259.1:0-6018 GCA_964507675.1 uncultured Ardenticatenaceae bacterium
GCCCGCACCAGGTAATCCGCCTGGGTAGGTTCGTCCACGGCAAACCAGGCATACTCCGGGCGAATGGGATCCAGCGTCCAACCCATTTCCAACACAGCCACCTGCTTGTCCGCGTCGCCATGCGCCACCATGATGGCCCGCATATCCTCGACGCGGCGAAACACAAAAAAACGATGACCGTAAAGCGCTTCTCCCTCTTCGGGGGAGAGTTCTGGGGCGGCCTGATAACCAGGGGCGTTGACGCCTAATACGTCAAAATATGGGGCGGCGCCGGCGGCGTACATACCCTGCAAAAACTCCGTATCGGGTATGGCTGCCGGCAGCGTGGTGCCCGTGGGGGCCATGCCGGCAGATATGACAATCGCCGCCGGATCTGCCGCCTTAATGGCCTCATAACAGGACCGCAGCAGCGCCGTATAAGAAGTAGGATCGGGCGGCTGGTTACCCCATTCCCGGCTCAAATTGGGTTCGTTCCATACCTGATAAGCAGCAATTCGACCGCGATAACGGCCAGCCACGGCGCCACAAAAATCGGCAAAATCCTGTAAATTAGCCGGCGGCATATTCTCCATGGGCGGCGTACCTGGCGGCTGCGCCCAAAACGGCTGGCGATCAAGGCGCGCCAACAGTTTCAAGCCGGCATCCTCGGTGGCCTGCACAATGTAGTCGGGTCGCCACCAATCATATTCCCCTTTGGCAATGGCTTCAATATCACGCCAGGCAAAAGTCTGTTTCACCCAGCCAAAGCCCATCTCCTGCACTAACTGTAAATCTCGCTGCGCCGTGTCAGGTTTCCACCACAGAAACGCCTGCACCCCATACTCAGGCGAGTCAAAATAGCGGTGGCTGGGGGGCAGCGATGGGGTGGTGGTTGGAGAGACGGACGATGCCGGCGTGATGAGTGGCGTAGGCGGCAGGGACAGGGGAGTGCCGGCAGTCGCCGTTGGCAAAGGCAAGGCGTCCCGGCGGCATCCGGACAGACTCAAACCCAACAGCAGCAGAACAAATAACGCCGCCACACCACGCCCCCAGAGGGCGCGATGCGGCGGCGCTGCTGGCGCAGGGATCAAGGGAGTTTCTCCATGTCCGCAACCGCGCCAAACGCCGGTCGCGGTGCGCCGACGGTATCCACAATGCTGTAGGGCACGGGATCATCGGTTGGGCCGCCCCCTTTGTTACCAAAGTCGAAGTTGAAGAGGAAGGCCAGCCAGACATCGCCAGAGGCGTGCATTTGCTGGAAAGCCTGCACAATATAATCAGCCTGTTCTTGCAGCGTATTATCGTTGACGAACTCGAAGCCAGTGGGATAGGCATCATACCCTTCGCTGCTACCCCAACCGAACTCGGTCACGCACAGCTTCATGTCCGGGTCATACTGGCGAACCCGTTCGACGTAGCCATCCAGCGTGGTCTTGAAGCTCCACAGATGATAGGGATTTTCAAACGGGCCGCGGAAGGAGGCGGTGGCGGCTTCGGGCAGGCTGCCCGCCTGATCATACGCGACATCGGGCGGGATGTTGTAACCGTTGTGGTGAGCACCAACGCAGTCGGCATACTCCAGCGCGCCGGCGGCCAACATGCGATCCATATATTCGAAATCATCGGCCCAACGCACCCAGTCGCCTGGGCCGGTGGGAGACAACGCGCCACTGATAACGATCACGTTGGAATCAATGGCTTTAATTCCCTGGTAGGCGCGAGAAAGGAAGTCAACATAATCTTCCGGGCTGATGCCGTTGGCTGTGGTCCATTCACGGTCGAGATTTTGCTCGTTCCACACTTCGATGGCCTGGACTTTGCCGGCATACCGCTGCACCAACTCGCTCACAAAATTCACATACAAGTTATAGTCGTCAGGTGGGCCCTCAATATTATTGGCGCTGCGCGTCCAGGCCGGCGCGTTGACCACGCTGAACATCAAGTTCAAGCCCTGCTTGCTGGCTTCGTCCACAATCCCGTCATAGTGATACCAATCCTTCGCTTCAGCCGTTGGCTGCACCAGCGCCCACTGGAACTGCACCTTTACCCAGTCCAGGTGCAGTTGGTTAGCCACCACATTCATCGCTGCTGCCGGGTCGCCAACGGTAGCATGAGACTGCGTGCCATAACCAAAGCGATCGGCCGGCCAGGGATGAAGCGCCTGGGGCGCTGCCGTATCGCTTTCTGATGTCCCCTCTGGCAGTGTCTGCGGCGCTGCCGGAGCACTACCGCCGCCATTTGTATTCGGGTCTGCAGTTGGTTCCACGTTCATCACGGGTGGGGGCAGTGTAGCCGCTACTGGCAGCGCGGTGGGAATAAGGGCTGTTGGCTCCGGCGTGGCAGGCGCCGCGCTGCCGCCGCAAGCTATCAAGGCGAAAGACAGTACCAGTAAAGCAGAAAGTTGTTTCAGATATTTCATGTGATTCCTTACTAATGAGGGAGGCAGCTATACACTTAACGGGGAGGGCGTCCGCCCGCCGGTGGCGGGGGACACACCCTCCCTTGACAGCAGGTTTCAGGTGTACCCTAAACTACGTGTGAAGCTCGGGTTATATTGCCGGCAGTGTGGCGTGAAGAAGTTCAACTTCTGGGAGAAGTTGAACTTCTGTAGGCCATTCAACGACCAGGCGCGAGCGCTAATGAGCGGGCGCTAACGCGAACCCATGACGTTAGCCAACAAGTCACAAGAGGGACAACTGCCGCTCGGGCGAATCATGGCATAACCAGCCTGCGGATCATCAGCGTAATAGGTGAAGTCCACATTGAACACAATCAGCATGCGCGCCTTGCCGCTGTTGGCTGCCAGACTGACCGCTTCGGCCAGCCATTGTGCATGTTGGGCCACGGTCGTATTGCCGGCCCAGCTAAAGCGCGCCGGCACGCCGCCAAAATCTTCGCCAGAGAGGAAACCCAGTTCGGTAAAACAAACAGGGCGCGCGCCGCCAAAGGCGTTGTAGTACATATTCATGGTCGGCTGGAAGTACCAGCTATAGTGGCTGGAATTGGCCGGATGACCAGAGGAGACGGTGGGGGAGGTAGCTCCGGCGTTATAGTGAACGCCAATACAGTCCATGTAATTGGCGCCGCCAGCCGCGGCCATGCCAGCCATGTATCTATCGTCTGCCCACGCATTCGTGCCATTGTCAAAGCCCGTGGGCGCGGGCGCGCCGCTGATCACCATCACCCGCGAATTGGCGGATTTGATAGCGTTGTAAGCTGGCGCCAGCATGTTGTTCACGTAGGACGCAGGATCAATCTGTCCCGCCGGCCACTCGAAGTCAATGTTCATTTCGTTCCAGACTTCAATAGCGTCTGGTCCTAAAGCAGCCACGCCGCGCAAGAACTCAACATAAGCGTTGAATTCAATGCTACCGGGGTAAGTATTAGCCCCTGGAATGCTAAGCAGTACTTTAAACCCATTCGCATGAGCGCTGTCAATTCGTCCGCGCACCGCTTCTGGTGTGTCGCCTGACCCCCACTTGTGCTGGAACTTGACCCAGGTCATACCGGAGTAATTCATCTGGGCCGGGTGGGCCAGGGAGTGCGTCTGGCCACCCAGTTCAAAACTACCACCGCCGGCAGGCGCAATCGCAGGGGCAGGCGCAGGCGCGGGCGCGCCGCCGCCAGCAGCCACCGGAGGAGGGTCTACTTCAACCACATCCAGGGTAGCCGGGTCGCCGTTCACGGTCAACAGTTGGGCAAAAACCCAACCGTCGCTCTCTGGGTCATCGGGCAGCTCGATTTGCAGCCAATCTGTGCGCTCATTCCGCCCAATCAGGTTTACCTGCGTGCCTGGCTCAATGCCGGCAATCACCCCATAGCCCAAACCGGGGCCAGAACGGACATTGGCCGGCGTGTTGACAGTCGCCGTTAGTTGGCCTGCTGCCGTCTCCGGCAAGGTTTCGGGCGCAGCAGGCGCCTCTTCCTCAACAGGCTCTTCCACCACAGGCGCAGGCACATTCACAACCAGCGAACCTAAAGCAGCCACAGCATTACCCTGGGCAAATTCGGCTTTAATCGTGTAAGAACCGGGTTCTTCCGGTGCCTGCCATTGAAAAGTGAGCGATTCGCCATTGACGTTTTCTTGCACGCCATCATCCTGATTGAGCACAGTCCAGACAATGGCTGCGCCCTGCGGAACAGGCGCTTCACCCTGACCCAGGTAGCTGCGCACGGCAGCCACGCTGTTGGCCCCTATTTCGGGATCACCCGCCTGGCGGATAGCAATGCCGCGCAGGTGATATTTTTGACCAAAGCGCAGCCGATGATTCAAGGCGGCTTCATTGCCTAACCAGACCAGGTGCGTTGTGTCGTTCTGTTCATAGCTATATTTGTAGGCCACGCTGTTGCCGTCCCATTCCAGCGGGCTGGCCGAACCAGATAAAGATACTTCCACGGCGTCGCCTGGGGCCACTTCCGGGCCGCCTTGCACAAAATTAAGCTCGCCAAAGTTGGCTAACGCCTCGTCCCCAGAAAGTTCACGGAAAGCATCCCCTACCGCGGCCACGGCGCTGCTGCTGGCCAGCAACGCCAGTTTATTGCGGTCAATCTGGCGCACGGCGTAAGCGAGAAGTTGATCGGCCGGGCCGGCGTCTGCATATTGGCCGGGATCGAGCGGCAGTTGCAAGTAAACGACATTAGCCAGCCGCCCCAGCGCAGTCCAATCCTGACCGGCTGTGTCCCATACGCCGCTGCTGAGCAGGCCAGGAGTCCCCAGTGTGATGATCAGATTAGTGTCTCGCGCCTGCAGGGCGCCAGCCAGATTGGTGACAAAGGTTGTATAGGCCTCTTTTTGTTCGGCAGTTACGCCTTGATAGTCAAGGTGAATGCCGGCATACCCTCCCTCGATCACCCGATTGGCCAGGTCGTTAATCTGTTGAGTCTGGGCTGCCTCATCTGCCAGCAAACTCGACAGGCTGGCCTGATCCACTACGGCTTGATAATTCTTCACGTGTATCCATTGGCGATAGCCACCTTCCGGCAATTCAGCCAATTCTCCATTCAGAGCGCTGGCATTCCCCAGCAGCAGCGTACCCGCGCTTACGTCTGTGACCAACGGCAGCAACTCAGCCGCCACTGTCTGGTCTGCGGCGGCCTCTACGCCCACAGAGGGGGCAGCGGGCGCAGCCACTTGCATCAAAGCCAGCGCCAGAGGCAGCGGGCCAGCCTCCGATACCAGTTGACTGCTGGCTGTGTCCAGACGGCTGGGCATAAACATCCAGGCGCTGCCATTCCAGCCATACAGATCAAGCGTTTCATACGGCGCAGCCTCAGGCGAGGCTGTCAGAGTCGCCGTGCCTACGGCCGGCGCTCCGCTGCTGCTAATGGTGAAAACCTGGCCCTGAGGCGTCAGGCTGGCAGGCAGATTGGTGACAGCGGACTGCCATTCTGCGCCGGCGTTCCCCGCCAGAAAATCAGCCGCCGGCCAGCCAGCCACACTTACCCCGCTGCCGTCCGCTACATCCAGCACAATCTGGCCGGGAATAGACAGGTTCTCAGTCGGGGCCTGAGTAGCGCCAGGACTGGGGTCTGCCGCCGCCAGACCCAGACGTTGCCCCAATGAAATAGGCGGCAGGAACAGTCCCGCCACAATCAAGGCCACAACGACCAAAATGCCGGCAATTAACAAACCAGTGGAGGATTTGCCAGCGGCCGCTGGCCCATCGGGTGGAGGCGCGTCACCAGCTTCCATTGACTGGCGGGCATCCTGCACGGGACGTTCTTCTTGCATATTAAACTACCTCTTTAAGTTATGACAAACAGTGCATGACATGTTGACGCCCTGGCCACAAAGCACATAAGCGGCGGCTAACAAAGCGCCGCCCCCTCGCCTGTGCAGGCGAAAACTCGAACATTCTAGCACACGGATATACCGTTGCCAAACCAGGGCAAAGCTATACAGGCGCATTATGAGCGCAAAGTGAGAAGCAAAAACGTCAGCCCAGGCATATCGGCCATATTTTAGCAGGAATCACGTTACCAACGCTGCCCACGATTTCCCCCCAATTTACCTATGCCCCCAGCCGCGCCCACCCCCAC
>CAZDSN010000260.1:0-6013 GCA_964507675.1 uncultured Ardenticatenaceae bacterium
TCAACCTGGAGGATGACGACGAATTGGGTTGGGTGAAAATGACGCCAGGCAAGCTCGACCTGATCCTGGTCAGCGAACAAGGCAAAGGCATTCGCTTTCACGAGGAGGATGTGCGGGCTATGGGGCGAACGGCTCAAGGGGTGTACGCCATGAGGCTGAGCGGTGACGACCTGCTGACCGGCGCAGATGTGGTGCTGCCGCGCTCTGATTTGCTGCTGATTACGGAAAAGGGATATGGCAAACGCACCGATCTGGGCGAATTCCGCACCCAGGGGCGCTATGGGCAAGGCGTTATGGTGATGAACCTGGTGGATAGGGGAGACAGGATTGTCAGCGCGCGGGTGGTGCTGGAAGACGATGAAGTAACGTGCATTTCCAGTAATGGCATCATCCTGCGCACCTCCGTAAATACGATCTCCCGCCAGGGGCGGTATGCCCAGGGCGTGCGGGTAATAGATTTGAACGACGGGGACACCGTCGCTTCCGTCGCCGTTATCCGTGAAGGCAAGCTCTCACGTGTGAATGGCGGGCCAGATAGCGAGGAATGAAAATTTTCTGACACGAATGGCCCGGACTATCACGAATTTTTCTCAGCGTTCTCCGTCCTGTGCATAAGCGGGCTATCGCATGAGACTGTTGTCTTAAGGGGAGAAAAAAAGGCGAGGGGATTTGCCAGTGACCAATGTCTTATACGAATTGTGTCCAGTCCGCATCATAATTAGCGCGGCCAACTTTTCCAGAAGTTGGCGCGCTAAAATTTGCCATATTGAATGGAGTATTTTCTTGATGCTACTGGAAAACAATTCGCTGAAACAGATAATTAGCCGTTCCGCTTCTGTGGCCGAGTTAGGCATTCCGCCCATGCTGGTCACTGATTTGATCTATCGTCTGTTGTTTAGCGAAGGCGAAGTGACGGTGGCCCGCTTTGTGGAAGTAATCAAGATTCATGCCCAGTTGTTAGATGAGTTCTTGATGCACATGAAGCAAGAGCATCTGGTAGAAGTGGCGCGGACAGGCACGTTAGGCCGCCTGAGCTATGCCTATCGCCTGACAGACGAAGGCACAGCGCGCGCCCGCGATGCCATGGAGCGTTCGCAATATCTGGATGCGGCCCCGGTAGACATTGACTCCTACAATCAGGCAATCCGGCTGCAAACCGAACGGTGGGGACAGGTGCGCCCGGCGGCAGTGAAGCAGGCGTTGCAAGAGTTGATCCTGCCGGATAATTTTCACCGGCGCATTGGTCCGGCGGTTAATGCCGGCACTTCCCTCTTCCTTTACGGCCCGACAGGCAATGGCAAAACGACTATTGCCCAGGCCATTGCCCAACTCATTGCCGGCAGCGAACCCATCTGGCTCCCCTACGCCGTCACTATCGGCGGCCAGATCGTTAAGATTTTCGACCCCCTCTATCACGAACCTGTGCCCCCCGATGAAGTGGTCGCCGCCGAATTTGGTCGTATTGACGCCCGTTGGGGCTTGTTTAAGCGCCCCACCATCATGGTTGGCGGGGAATTGACCATGGAAGCGTTGGAACTCCGTTTCGAGCCTATCGCCAAGTATTATGAAGCCCCTTTGCAGCTCAAAGCCAACGGCGGCATGTTCCTGATTGACGACTTTGGTCGCCAGCAGCTTAGCCCGCAGCAGCTTCTCAATCGCTGGATCGTGCCATTGGAGAATCGGATTGATTTCTTGCGCTTGCAGTCTGGGCAGGTGCTGGCCTTCCCTTTTCGCCAGTTGATTGTCTTCTCTACCAACCTGGACCCGGGGCAACTGGTAGACAACGCCTTCCTGCGTCGCATTCAAATGAAAGTGGAAGTCAGCGCCCCTGACGAGCGGTTATTTTACCAGATTTTTACCAACGCCTGCCAGCAGTATCGCGTGCCATTTGATAAGGATGGTTTTCTACATTTGCTGAAGAAGTGGTACCGTGAACCACGGCGGGATTTACAGGCGGTTCACCCCCGCGACATTCTGAAAACGCTGGTATCTATTTGCAGCTATGAAAACATTCCGCCGCGCCTGACGCCAGAGTTGATTGACGAAGCGTGCCACAGCTATTTTGTGGAAATGTACCCCCACCCCCAACTTGCCTGACGATGCCGTGTGGTTCCCACTGCGGCAGCCGGAGCACACAGCCCCAACCGCCTTTAGCGCCTACCCCTGATTGAGAAGTTCAACTTCTTCACAGAAGTTGAACTTCTTGGTGAACCTACTGCTCAAACAGATTGCCCAAACCGCGAATGACAGAGCCTTCGCCTTGGGCTTTGCCGCCGGCCATTTGCGGCGCAGATGCCAGGATACGGTCAGCCAGGCGAGAAAATGGGAGCGATTGCAGCCAGACGCGCCCGGTTCCTTGCAGCGTCGCCAGGAAGATCCCTTCGCCGCCAAACAACATGGATTTCAAATTGCCGGCACGTTGAATGTCATAATCAATCGTCGCCTCAAAAGCCACAATGCAGCCGGTATCTACCCGCAGCCGCTCTCCGCTCAGGCGTCGCTCCACAATCGTGCCGCCGGCATGGATAAACACATAGCCATCGCCGCGCATACGCTGCAAGATGAAACCCTCACCTCCAAAAAGCCCGGCGCCCAGCTTGCGGTTAAGGGCTATACTCAGTTCTGTCCCCAACGCCGCGCACAAGAACGAATCTTTCTGGCAAATTAGCTCGCCGTTGGCCTCGTCCAAATCAATGGCAATAATCTTGCCCGGATAAGGTGCGCCAAAGGCCACGCGCTGCTTGCCTTGTCCGGCATTGGTGAAGTGCGTAATGAACAGGCTTTCACCCGTAATTGCCCGCCGTCCCACTGCCGCCAGTTTCCCCATAAGACCCTGGTCAGGTCGCGAACCATCCCCCATTTTCGTCTCAAAGTTAATCCCGTCTTCCATGTACATCATGGCGCCCGCTTCAGCGATGACGGTTTCGCCTGGGTCCAGTTCAATTTGCACAAATTGCAGATCGTCGCCAAAAACTTGATACTCAACTTCATGGCTTTTCATGTCGTTCTCCTTCGAAAATAGTGGTCAGTGAACGGTGGTTAGTGGTCAGAAAATTCGTGCATTCGTGGCAGAGATTTTCATTCATCATAGGCCCCCCCTTCATCTTTCCTGTGGGGAGCGATATCTATTCCCACCCCATCCTATTATACGCAAAATGCTCTTGTTTGTTGTCCCCCTTGCTGGTCGAGTTGGTAGCTTGAACGGTTGGTACCGGCCAATGCGGCTTGAAGGTGGGTTAACAATCTGTCTACAGTAGCCATTCCGCCCATAGTCGCATACAATGATCCGTAGTGCAGCAACGATAGATTAACGATCTGCCGCTATCCTGATAAACAAAGCAGCATAGACCCCACCGCACGCCTCTGACAATTTTCAGATGGGGCCCATCCGGAATCTAACTCCCATGCTGCCCGGCAATTTTTAAGACGGTTATTTTACCCAACGGAGATCACCCATGATGATGGCCGAAAGAAATTCGCTTAGCGACATCTGGCAGCGCCGCTGGCAGGCTCTTGACCACCGGCTGCGCCAGACGGAGCGCCAACTCCGTCAAAGCCTGGGAGAAGCAAATGCCCCCGATTCCCCACCAAACATGTTGCTCGCCTTGTTAACGCGCCTGATCGTCTTTGCCACCGGTCAGTATCGCTTCTTTGAAGACGGCTTCACGACACGGCGCTTCCACGATCTGGCAGAGCTGCCGCAATACCCGCTGGACTACGTCTTCCGCAGTATCATCAACCAATCCTTCAATGATCTCCAGGTTATCGAATGGGCTACTGATCAGCGTTTGCGTGGCTCAGACGCTATGCGCGCTGCGCTCCACGCCGCTGACCAGTTGGCTTATGCCGCCCTTGAGCCGGCCATTGCCGGCAAACTGCTGGAGGCCGATACCGCGGTTATCACTTACTTTGAGAAATCCGCCTCTATCCGCGTCATCCCGTATGCCAATGCCGCCCTCATCGGCATTCCCTTTAGCTGCATCCACACGCCGCAAGATTTTCTGGCGATTCCCCATGAGGTCGGCCATTACGTATTTGGCCGCGGCAAGCTGCCAGATGGCAATTTACGCAGGCTGCTTTTCGCCGGGTATGACGCCGCCCCGCCCCGCCCCGATTACGTGCGCGGCTGGGTCGAGGAAATGGCTGCCGATGTTTATGGCTGCCTGATTGCCGGCCCTGTCATTGCCCTGGATTTTCAGGATTTGCAACTGGAAAAATCGCCGAAGAAGTTCATCGTTGACGATGGGGAACATCCCGCCCCTATCCTCCGTCCCCAGGTATATCACAAGGTGCTGTACAGTCAGGGGCTGCCAGGCAGAGGGGACGCATGGGCAACGACGCTGGATGCGGTGTGGACCTACCGCCGCCGCCAACTCCAGGCGCATAGAGATGCCGCCGCGCAAGACATCTTTCAGCCGGCCACTACCATGGCAAAAATGCGCCTGCAAGATGCTGTCTCTCCTGGCGTCGGTCTGTCTGCCAGCTACCCCATGGATCGCGCCGTGGCCGCCATCCTGGATCAGATGGTCCCGGCCGTAACCTACCCAAAAGACTCGACCTGGTGGCAGCCTTTCCGCGATCTGCCCTTACCGCCGGCGGCAGCCGGGTTAACGGCGGGGCAAATAAACCAGGAAAGGTTGGCGGCAATCGTGCAAGCTATTTATGAACCGTTCCAGAACCGCCTGAAATCCGGCAAGCGCCAGGCGTATTTGCCCGCGCGCCGGCTGCCGGCCGTTGCTCCCATGGAAGATTGGGTCTACATTACGGCCAACATAGATGAATGGCTGCCGGCATGGCCACACCCGTTTTTCGACGTTACGCCGCCCGCCAGACGAGCGGCGGAAAAACAAGACCAGTGGTGGATAGACGTCTGGATCGCCCAGGGCTGGAATACCTATGGCAACGGTCAATGGATTCAATAAAGAGGAAATGACCGCGCATGACTGAATGGCTGAATGGGGATAGCGCCTCATTAACCATTCAGCCATTCACGAATTCATCAATTAACGATTTCTCCTGGGGGCCACTGTCCCCTATCATCCTGGCTGCAAACACTCTTGCAGTCTGGTTCTTAGTGGGTGTTCACGCTCACCGACCAGGGACAACGCCCGCTGCCAGAAGGTTCGTGCCAGCCCATCCTGCTGTACAGCGTGCTGCAAATCCCCCAACTGCGCCAGCAGAAATACCTGTCCCCATAAATCTCCCAAGGCTTCGCACAAATCCAGGCTGCGCTGCGCTTTCGCCAGGGCAGCCTGGTACTCCCCCAAGCTGGCGTCAATCTGGCTCATGGTGCGCAGCACCTGCGCCTGTGACCGTCTATCCCCCATCTTCTCAAACAGATTCAACGCCTGTTCAGCGCGCTGGCGCGCCTGCGGCAAATCCTGACCACGCCGCTGATGGATGGTCGCCAGATTGTAGAGAATGAAAGCTAACGCCCGCTGATCCCCCGACTCTTCGCACAAGACCAGGGCGCGGCGGCAGTGGGTCTCGGCCTCATCATACTCCCGCAGGGTAATGGCAATGGTGGCTAACAAGCGCAGCGCCTTGACACCCCACGGCCTATCTCCCAGTTTCTCACAAATAGCCAGCGCTTGCTGCGCCTCCTGGCGCGCTGTCTGATGCCGTCCCTCACCGTAATCAATGTCTGCCAGTTTGTAGAGAAGAGCGGCCAGTTCCGGCGTTTCTGCGCCCACCTGCTGCCAGATAACCAATGTATCCTGCACTAATGCCCGCGCTTTGGGCAAGTCACCCTGCTCCTGGGCAATGTCAGCCAGTTCGTACCTGGCTGTGGACGCTCCGCGCACATCGCCGGAGGCGACAAACCGCGCATAACTGCGCTCAAGATAGATCTGCGCCTCCCCGTAGTCTCCCTGATGTAGGCAGGCCTGTCCCCATTGCAGCCAGATGCGGGCGGCCGCCGCCTCGTCTTGCTGCTGCGCGGCAGCGTCGCTGGCCCACTGATAGGCCTGGCGCGCTTCATAAAATCGCCCGCGGGCAAACCAGGCAGGTGTGA
>CAZDSN010000261.1:0-6004 GCA_964507675.1 uncultured Ardenticatenaceae bacterium
TTTGTTTCATTCCAGGCGTACACTATCTGTTCTGTTTCTGCCGTCGTTAACAACGACAATGCCCAGATTGGCTGCTGTGGATTGGATACAGCTTCAGCCGCTAGTTGTTGAAAATGATTCGCCAGGTTTTGGATGGTGGCGGCGGTGAATAGATCGGTGCTGTATTCGATCTCTCCGCGCAATGTTTGCCCTGTGTCCAACATTGCCAGGCTTAGATCGAATTTGGCTGTACCGCTATCGGTTTCCAGGTCTAACTCTGTTTCGGTGAGGTAATGGCTGCCGGCATTCTTGCCCAATTCCAATCCCGTGCCATCGGGCGCAGATGTAGCGGCATCTTCTATGGCTTCGTCAAAATCAAACATCACCTGGAACAGGGGGTTGCGACCCGGGTCACGTTCGGGCAATAGATCTTTGACCAATAGTTCCAGCGGTAAATCTTGATTTGAATAAGCTTCCAGTGTTGTCTCTCGTACCTGTGCCAGCAGTTCCTGGACACTCAGGTGGCGGGATAGTTGGGTACGGATAACCAATGTGTTCACAAAAAAACCAATCAGCCCCCGGACTTCGGAACGGTGACGCCCGGCGATGGGGATGCCCACAAGAATATCTGACTGGCTCGTGTATCGGCTCAGCAGTAAGTTGAACAGGGTCAGCAGTATGTTGAACAAATTGTTCCCAGTCTGGCGACTCAGGTTTTTGAGCGCCTGGCTGAGTTCTGCCGGCAATTCAAACGAAATAGCAGCGCCGCGGAAAGATTGCGCAACCGGTCGTGGGTAGTCGGTGGGTAGTTCCAGAATGAAAGAAGCTCCCGACAATTTTTGTCGCCAATAATCTAACTGGTTATCTAAACGCTCTCCCTGGAGCCACTGCTGCTGCCAGCTCGCAAAATCTGCGTACTGGATGGGGAGTTCCGGCAAAGGGAAGGACTGATTATCAAGAAATGCTGCATAGAGTGTTTTGAGTTCATCAATAAAAACACGGACTGACCAGGCATCGGTAATGATGTGATGCATGTTCAGAACAAGAATGTGCTCATCTTTGGTCAGGCGCAGCAGCAGTGGACGCAGCAGGGGGCCTTGCGTTAAGTCGAAGGGGGTTTTGACTTCTTCCGTTACCAGTTGTTGCGCTGTTGCCCCCTGGCAGGTCGCAGGTAAATGACTCAAATCTACAACGGGCAACCATGTTGTCCTGGGGGAGTGTATGATCTGCACAGGCTGTTGTTCTAGCAGTGCAATGGTAGTGCGTAAAGTCTCATGCCGTTTAACAATGTGGTCAACAGCTTGTTGCAGCAGCACAATATGTAAGGAGCCTCTTAATCTGGTAATGATGGGCACATTGTAGAATGGGCTATCGGGCATTAACTGGGATAGGAACCAGAGACGTTGTTGGGCAAAAGAAAGAGGCGCAGGCCCGCTCTGTTCCCGGCGCGGAATAGTCCATTCTTTGTTTTTGAGCTGCCCACGCAATCGTTTCTCTAGCAAAAGCCGCCTGGCAACAGAGAGTTTTTCTTGTCGCTCGGACAGGACATCTCGCTGTTGCTGCGCATCATTTTCTTTTTGCATTTGTCCCACTTAGCCTTTTCAATAGCAATGCTTTTTTCGCTTCTGACAATTCGGATTCACGCACAGATAGTCTGGCGCGTTGCTGCGAGACTTCGCTCTTGACATCGCTCTGGTCTAACGTTTGAGAAGCGGTGTCAGCTTCGGCTTGAGATGTGTCCGGGAACGGCAGATGTGTCTGATCGACCTGCCCGTCATGCGTTAATGGCAGAGCATCCAGCAGGATGAATACGGCAGGATGCAAGTAGACGGGAAGGCGTTCTTTGAGGAAAGCGCGTAAGGCGCCTACTGACGCTGCTGCACTTGGCTGAAATATTACGTAAGCAAGCAGGCGGGGATCGACAGCCACATTCTCGTCTTGACGGGCGGAGGAACCTGGATGTATTTGTATATGGACCGCCTTGATGTCTGGATGTTGGCCCAGTATGGACTCGATCTGACCAAGTTCCACGCGCCGCCCACGAATTTCCCCCACAGCCGTTGTCTGAGCTACAAATTCCAGGACGCCATCTGCACGACGGCAGGCAATTTCACCCGTTTTGTACAGGCGACTGCCGGGCTTATGGGCAAATGGATGAGGGACAAAATGAGTGGCTGTTTGGCGCGGTGATTGGGCATACCCACGGGTCATGCTGTCTACCTCGAGGTATAGTTCGCCAGGTACACCGATGGGAACGAGCTGCATCCGCGTATCTAATAAATAAACCTGTCTTCCCGGCATGGGATGACCGATAATGGGACGTTTGTTGCTGCTGTGATCAGAATCAATTCGTACTCCCCATGCGGCGTTGCCTGTTCGTCCAGCGTTATAGATCGAATGACCAGGGAGCCAACGGCGTAAAACATGGAGGGAACACACACTGTCTGTCGTAATAATGTGCTTTATAGTGGGCATGCTCTCTACAGACAGGGCATTCAACTGCAAAGAGGATAAAACGAGGGTGGAGATGGCCTGTTCCGATGCAAAATGATCCAGGCTAACCTCTCGGAACGATCTGGTTTCGGGACATAAACATAAAGTTGCTCCCATCTGTAAGCCAGGCAAAATGGCTGCTAACAGTGCGTTGGCTGCCAGGTAGGAGGGGGTAAACACCCGGCTGTGCTGGTCTATGGGTGTCACTGATAATTGATCTGTAGCTGCCAGATTGATCTCGCGATGCGTTAACAGTCGAAGACCTCCGCAGTCTGTGGTAGGAATGGCGCAAGCTAGATTAGCGGGCGTTATGTTGAGCGCTGGGGTATCAGCGCTGTTGGTTGCGATGATGTCCCAATCTCGATCCAGGCAGATGGTTTGCCAATTTCCTGCCGGCAAATGGGCTGTCTGGTGTTGTTCCGTAATGAGAATGGGGACGCTGGTTTGGCGAAAGGATGCCGGCATCTGCGCCAACTCATCAACAGCGGCGACAGGCAGCACGCAGCTTCCCGCTTTCAGTGCGCCTAACGTTGCCAGCACCCCAATTCCTGGATGCTCAATACAAATAGCTACTGGTACGTCTGGCCCTGCCCCATTAGAAAGGAGATAATGAGCCAGGCGATTGGCGCATTCATTTAATTCACGATAAGTAATATGCTCTTCCTGAGTGACGACTGCGATTGCATCTGGCGACTGTTCTGCTCGTGCGGCGATGAGGGTATGCACCAGTTTTGTCTCTGCCGTTTCCTGGCGCATTTCCTGGATGGGCTGCCAGGACGATGCCAGCGCCAGTCGTTCATGTTCATCTGCTGTCAACAGAGGGATGTCGAAAACTCGTTGTGTCGGATCGCTCATTAAGTTTGCCAGAAGCGTCTGGAAATGGCCGACCATGCGCGAAATTGTGGTTCGTTCAAAAATGTCTGTGTTATAGGTGAGGGAACAATGAAAATGAGTTCCTTTATCCTCCATGCCAATCAGCAAATCAAATAAGGCAATATCGTTATCCATCTCCCAAGAATCAGGGCGAACCTCTTCCTGCGCTTCCTCGGCGATTTGCACCATGTCGCGGCGAGTCATTCCGTCTAGCAGCAGCATCACCTGGAACAAGGGATTGTGGCTGACATCCCGATCCCGCTGTAGCTCCTGTACCAGCATCTCAAAGGGAAAATCGCGGTGTTCATGGGCGCTTAGCGCCATTTGACGCACCCGCTCTAATAATTCCCAAAATGTGGGGTTGCCGGATAAATTGGTGCAAAGAACCAACGTGTTTACGAAAAAACCAATCAGGGGCTCAATTTCACGATAATGCCGATTTCCCACGGGCGTGCCGATTACGATGTGGTCCTGGCGACTGTAACGAGAAAGCAGAAGAGAAAACGAAGCCAGCATCGTCATGAACAAAGTGGTGTTGGCTTGTTGGCTGATCTGCTTGATTTGCTGCGAAAGTTCAGGATCAAGTTGAAAAATGAGAGATTTCCCGCGAAAGGATTGCACGGGGGGACGGGGATAATCAATCGGCAATGCCAGCAGCGACGGCGCCCCAGCCAGTTCTTTTTTCCAATATCGAAGTTGTTCTTGTAAAGGCTCTCCCGTCAACTGTTGGCGCTGCCAGACAGCAAAATCAGCGTATTGAATGGGCAATGCCGGCAGCGAAATGGTTCGCCCGGATGAGTAAGCCTGGTACAGTTTGTACGCCTCTTCTACAAAGATGCCCACAGACCACCCATCAGAAATAATATGGTGCATTGTTAATAACAGCACCTGGTCGTTGTCGTCCAGCCACAAAGCTGTCAGCCGAATGAGCGGCCCTTTTGTCAGGACAAACGGCTGTTTGGATTCAGCGTCAGAAAGTCGTCTGGCTTCTATCTCGCGTGCCGGCATAGGGATGTGGCGTAGATCAATGACGGGCACAAACAACGACAACTGGGGCGCAATCAGTTGAGCGGGCTGGCCCTCCACAAAGTCAAAGGTGGTTCGTAAGACTTCATGCCGCCGCACTACCTCATTAAAGCTGCGCTGAAGCGCATCCATATTGAGTTCCGTATGCAGCCTGGTGACCTGGAAGATGTTATAAGCGTGACTTTCTGGTTCCCACTGATAAAGAAACAAGAGACGCTGTTGATTCAAAGAAAGCGGCGCAGGGCTGAATATTGCACGACGAGGGAGCAGTTCTGCTCTGGCGGCAGGCTTACCTGCCAACTGTGCTTCAAACGCCTTTTGTTGTTCGGGTGAAAGCCTGTTCCGCCGTGAGGACAATTGCGCGCGGCGTTGGGCTATTTCATCTCTGGTAGTCATTCTTTATTTCCTCGCAGCTTTTCCTCAAACAGAGCCAACTGGGCTGCGGATAACTTTGCGCGCCGGGCGGATAAACCAGCTCGCCGTTGCGCTAACCTGTCTTCGGCTTTATAGAGCGGCGCTGGCAGCATCTCTTGGGGTCTGGCGTGGATGAAAGACAGGAGGGTCGAGAGCGCCTGATCGGGGTAAGTGGTCACGCTTTGTAATAAAGCAAGATAATGCCCCAGGAGTTGGGCAATGGTCTCCTGTTCAAATAAAGCTGTGTTGTACTCAATGAAGCCGGCCAGACGGCTTTGCGCCTGGACGGAAAACTCCAGGCGTAGATCAAACAAAGCTGTGCCTATATCCATTTCCAGCGGAGCAGCCTTGATGCCGCTTGCTTCAAATGCTGTTTGGGGCATGTTTTGCAACGTAAACGTCGTTTGGAATAACGGATTTTGGTCGGGGATGCGCTGCGGGTGGCATATTTCCACCAGACGCTCTATCGGCACGTCTTGATGCGTGTAGGCTTCCAGCACAGCCCGGCGTACCTGCTGCACCAATGCCTGAAACGAGGGATCGCTCTGGAAATTGAATCGTAAAGCAAGAATATTCACAAAATAGCCAATGAGAGGTTCTGTTTCACGTTGGTGCCGGCCAGCAATGGGCGCGCCAATAATGATCTCTTGCTGCCCTGTGTAGCAGTGGAGAAGCGCGCCGTAGGATGCCAGCAGTGTCATGAAGAGGGTGGCTCTGGCTTGTTGGCTGGCAGCGTATAGAGCGTTGCTCAAGGCGTCGGGCAAGAGGAACCATTGGCGGGCGCCAGCGAAGGTGTGCCGGGCAGGTTTTGGGTGGTCAAAAGGAAGCGTTAGGGGAGGGGGTAAGTTTGCCAACTGGGTTTGCCAGTAGGTTATCTGATCCGCCAGAACGGTTGGCTGCAGCCAGCGACGCTGCCAGACGGCAACATCTTTATACTGAATGGGAAGTGGAGACAGCGCTGGCTCCTTTTTTTCTACCCCAGCCTGATAAAGCGTTGCCAATTCATTGGTCATGACCACGAGGGACCAACCATCGGTGATAATGTGGTGCATGGATAGAAGTAATAGGTGATTTTGGTCTGTCAAGCGGACGAGGGCAGCACGCAGCAAGGGCGGTTCTGACATCTGAAAGGGGCGTCTCCCCAAGACGCGAGCTATCTGAACAGCTTCTGCGTCTGCCTCTGTCTGGGGCGGATGGTGTAAATCAATGAGGGGTAAGG
>CAZDSN010000262.1:0-5996 GCA_964507675.1 uncultured Ardenticatenaceae bacterium
TATTTGGATATCCACTTCTGCATAGCCATTGCCGCCACCCGCATTCACTTTTTTGTCTAACTGGCGCTGCTCTTGTTAGTTGGATACGTCCTGCCCCGTCTGGGCCAGGCGGAAGAAGCGACGGCAGCGGTTGAAGAGGCAACGACGGCAGCGGCGCGCAAGCGACGACGCGGCCGGGTGCGCGCTGCGGTCAATGAGCCTGCTAATCGCGGCTGGCTGGCGCCCACCTTGAGCGCTGCTTTTGTGCTGGCGTTGGTGATAGGTATTCTCTGTTTCAATTTTATTACGTTTAGTTTGCCCGAAGGGGAAGTGATCACATCTATCGCCGATGTACCAACGGCGGGGGAGATCTTCCACCAATCTTTGTTTGTGAATACCAGCAGCGATTTCGCGGCATCCCCGTTTGTTTACTTGATGATTACGTTGACCTGGGCGCTGGGGACGTTGCTCAGCTTAAGTGAGATGGCTAAAGATGGCGTGTTTCGCCAGAGTGGGAATGCCGGCATCCTGGCTACCGAACGGGGTCGGGTGGCGGCCATCATTTTTGTGGCCTGGACCGCGGCGGCCCTACTGCTGCGTTTCCTGCCGCGCAGCGCTCCTTTAGATACAACCAGCCTGCTTGGCGGCAGTTTGCTGCTGATTTGGGCCGCCTTTACGCTGTATGCAGCTATTATGTTGTTTGTTAACCCGCAGCGGGGGCGGCTGGCGGGGGGCGTGGTTGCCGGCATTGGCCTGGCGCTCTCTTTTGCCTTGTTTGGGGCTGCCGTGCCTGGCTATGCCCTGGCTTTTCTCGTCTTTTCCAGCACACTGCTTTACTTTCTCTGGGATCCTGCCTGGCAAAATTTGCTACTGCCTGGGCTGCTGCTATCCGTGACTTCCCTGGTTACAGGTTTGCTGTACGGCCTGCTGCAAGCCGGGCAGGTACGTTCTTCCATCATTGCCCCGGCGGGGGTAACGGATCAGACGCCAGAAGTGGTGCGGCGGGTGCTGGAGGCGGAGCAGTCCGCCGGCTTCCTGACGTTGTTTTACGTTTTTGTTTTTGGCCTGCTTTTCCTGACCAGTGTGATCATCGTCTGGCCGCGATTGAAAGGAGTGCGACAGGCGGGGGAAATGCCGGCATTCATTGCCCTCCTCCTTCTCATTCCGCTTGGTTTTGTGGTTGTCTATAACACCAACGTGCGCATCATTCACGCCGACATCGTTTATAAGCGGGGCGATCCCTGGGAAAAACAGGCGGCGCGCAGCGGCGAGCCCCAGGGGTGGGACAATGCCATTGCTATTTATGAGCGGGCTATCGAACTGGCGCCGCGGGAAGATTTCTACTACCTGTTCCTGGGACGGGCTTATCTGGAAAAGTCATCCCTGTTGGGCGACGATACAGCCGCCCGCGAACAACTGTTGGACACAGCTAACGAACGCCTCATCGAAGCACAGCAAATCAATCCGCTCAACACCGATCACACAGCCAATCTGGCTCGCCTGAACACCCGCTGGGCGGATGCTACCACGGCTGATGAGCGAGAAACGCACGTTAAAGTAGCCAAGGCGTATTACGAGGCCGCCTTGCGGCTAAGCCCGCAAAACGCCGTCATTCGCAATGAGCGGGCGCGGCTGGCGTACGTTTTTGATCGGGATTGCGCCGCTTCCGTTAATCTCTATGACGAGTCTGTGGCCATTGACCCGTACTATGCCTCGACCCGCTTTGAGCGAGCGGAGATTCAGATTGCCTGTGCCGGCAGCAGCGAAGGGGAAGAGCAGGCGGCTTACTACGAGCAAGCCATTGCCAGTATCCAGGAAGGATTGGACATGGACGACAGCGACCCCCGCCGTTGGACGCAGTTGGCCCAGGTGTATGGGCAGTTACAGCAGTATGAGGACGCCCTGGATGCTTACGAACAGGCGCGGTTGCGGCAAAACAACCGGTTCCCGGCCTGGCGCACTACTCTGGCCATGGCCGCTCTGGCGCAAGAGATGGGCGAAACGGATCAGGCCATTAGTTATGCCCAGGAGTCCCTGACCGGCGCGCCGGACGAACAAAAATCGCAGGTGCAGGCGTATCTGGCGGAGCTGACAGGTGAACCGCTGCCCGAAGCCCCCAGCGCCGATACGCCCCAGGTGTCGCCAGACAGCTTCCTGCCCCTGACCGGCGATCGTCCCCTGGCAGCCATGGATCCCATCCAACGCAACAACGTCTACCCATCCTACCCGGCCACCATTATCGATCAGGCGAAAGTATACGAGGCGGCTATTGTCACCGCCAGGGGAACTATGCGCTTCCGCCTTTTTGCGCAGGAAGCGCCGCTAACGGTCAACAGCTTTGTTTACCTGGCAACACAAGGCTTTTATGATGGCGTCACTTTCCATCGCGTGTTGGAGAACTTTATGGCCCAGGGCGGGGACCCGACGGGCACGGGCACAGGTGGGCCTGGGTATACGTTTGTGAACGAAACAGGCAGTGGGCTGCAATTTGACCGCGCCGGACTGCTGGCTATGGCTAATGCCGGCCCGGACACCAATGGCAGCCAGTTCTTCATTACTTTCGGCCCGCAGCCATCCCTGAATGGCGGCTACACTATCTTTGGCGAACTCGTTGACGGGGAAGAGGTGCTGGGAGCGATCACCCGGCGCGATCCCACCGCCGCCAACCAACCACCAGGCGACATCATTGAGCGCATTGACATCTTTGTAGCCGACGCGCCCTGACGGACAGAATAGCACACTTTAACTATTGTCTGTTGCCTGTTGATTGTTGCCTGTTGCTATGGATACGATCATTTTCGTCTTTCTCATTGCCCTGATGGTGACTGGTTTGAGCACACCGTGGGTGCGGCGGGCAGCTATCAGTCTGGGGTTTGTGGACGCGCCGGCGCAGCGGAAGATGCACAGCACGCCCATGCCGTTGTTGGGAGGGATGGCCATTGTATTAGGATCAGCATTGGCTGTGCTGTTGGTCTTTGGCGAGGCGCGGGTGGTGCGCGCGCCGCAAGTGCAGGGCATTTTGTTGGGGGCGGCGCTGATGGCGCTGGTAGGGTTGGTGGATGATCGGGTCAATCTGCCTGCCTGGAGCAAGTTTCTGGCGCAGGCGGCGGCGGTGGCGGTGCTGATTTATTTTGACGTACACGTGAAGCTGCCACTGCCACTGTGGTTGAATTATGGGGTAACGTTTTTGTGGATTGCCGGCATTATCAACGCCATCAACTTCCTGGATAACATGGATGGACTGAGCGCCGGCATCAGCGCCGTCATTGCCGCCTTCATCATGCTGCTGGGGGCGCTCAATGAACAATATTTGGTGGGAGGATTGGCTGCGGCTATTTTAGGGGCGTGTCTCGGCTTTTTACGTTTTAACTTCAAACCGGCCAAAATCTTTATGGGCGACGCCGGCGCGCTCTTTCTTGGTTTCTTGCTGGCGGTGTTAGGCATCCAGCTTCGCTTCCCTGAAAATTCCAACTTTGTCACCTGGATGGTGCCTGTTTTCCTCTTTGGCGTGCCTATTTTTGACATGGCTTTGGTCGTTTTTTCACGGCTGCGCCGCCGCGTCAGCCCGAACACGGCGGGCAAGGACCACACCAGCCACCGCCTGGTGCGCCTCGGCTTGAGTCAGCGGGAGGCGGTGATGAGTTTGTATTTGTTTGCCGGCATTGCCGGCATGATTGCCATCTTCATCACCCAGGCCACCTTGCTCGAAGGATACTTCATCGGCGGCGTCGTGGCCCTGCTGGCAGCCTATGCCATCTGGTGGTTGGACACACGGGTCAAGTTATAATCTAATTGGCGTCTGGTCGCTTGCCGGGCTGCAGGTGCAACGTACTTTTCCAGTACGTCCCCCTGGAAACCTTGTTCTTAAGCGCGTTGCACCTCTGGTAGCTTTATAGATACATTTGCAGGTATACTTGCGCCACAGGTTTTATCCCTATGAGTGAAATCAACTGGAACTTTCACCTGGATGACGGCGCCCATCGGGTGACATTGCGCCACCAACGGCTGCGGGGGCAGCGCGAGATTGAGGTAGATGGACAGCTTCTGGCGCAGCAGCGGTCGCTCTTTAGCCGTGGTTGGCGACATGAATTTGAGCTGGCGGGGCATCACCTGGACCTGGCAGGCGTCATTGTAGATGGCAGCCAGTACGAATATTTTCTGCTGCAGGATGGTGAACCGCTGCCATCTGAAGTAGAAGCAAAGGCGGGGGTGACGGCGGTTGATTTGAAGCAGTATGAGGGCATGGGCCACACCCCCTACTGGGAAAAATTGACGCAACACACCGGCCTTGACTATACCCCCCAGAGCGGCGTCCACTTCTGGTATCGCCACCGCCTGCTAGGGCGCCTGCATGGCCGTCTCGTTTCCGTGCAGCTAGAACGACCCTTTGGCAGTAAAGTGTATGTCAGCGTCAAAGCGCACTTTCCGCCGCGCCAGGATTATGCCGATCTGAAGCCCCGCATCTTGCAGGACACTCGCCTGGCAGAGATCATGGGTGGCCGCCCGCCCGCCAGCCGTCTGGGGGTGGCTCCGGCCCACATTGGTTTATTCCTTCCTTATGAACCCCAGTTTGAACAGGCTGAAGACCTGGCCCAACGCATTCGCGCCTTTGCCGAACTGACCGCCGCTTACAGCGAGCCACTGCCCGTGAATTGGTGCGCTGAGTGCCGGCAGACGAAGTCAGTGCAGTGGGCTTTTATGAACCAGTTCCCGGTGCAGATGTGCGCCGACTGCCTGGCGGAACGGCAGGCCTGGGGAGATGCCATGCAGGCGGAGCGAACCGTGATGGATGGTCGTACGCGATTGAGTCTCCTGGCTGGCTTGTTTGTAGCCTTATGGGGGGGCGTGCTGTGGGCTTCCATCACGGCGGCGTTTGCTGGTGATGAAAGATCACTTTACCCGCTGCTGGCTATTTTAATTGCCCCTTTAACCCTGGCTATTGTCATCCGTGTGCTGTACACCATCAGCCGCCAGCCGGTGGCCTGGTTATGGACAGCAGCCACACTATTTGTGTTGGTGGGACTGGCCCTGGCTGCTGGCGGCGCACTGATCGGGTTAGATTTCTGGACCGCTCGCGGTTTCAGCCGCGCAGCCCTGCAAAACTTGCCCGTTTTTCTCATATTTGCTATGGTTTTGACGATCTGGTATGGCTGGCGCGGCGGTCGCAACCAGAAGAAACACCTCGCCTCCCTGTTTACGCCTGAAATAGAAATTGCCAAATAAACCGGAACAGACATGACCCCACCGTCTTTACATACCATGGGGAAGGTGACAGCTTTTATAACGCGGGGGAGCGGGGCGACGGCAGAGTTGCTGCTGTTTGCCCATCCGACTGCCGGCATTCAACTCCCTGCCGGCACAGTCGAAATCATGGAACGACCAGATGCCGCCGTCCTGCGCGAAGTATGGGAAGAAACAGGGCTGCAAAAAGTCGTTATTGAAGCCCAACTGGACGAACTGCATGAGGAACTGCCACCCGACAAACGCTGGGTGCTGCGCACCACCAAAATCTTTGCCGAACCTGCCTCCGACGCCGATGGCGTGGGCTTCACCTTATTTCGTGGTTCCCGTATTCGCTATTTAAACGATCATGATACCTTTGCCCACATTGCTTTCGTTGAATATGATCACAATCAGCACCCACCCCAGCTGTTGCTGCAAATAGAAGGGTACGTGCGCCGCAGTTTGCTTACCCGCCGCAGCATTCGTTACTGCTTTCATTTATCCACCACCAGCAGCACCGATGCCACCTGGACTATTCAGGCTGACGGCCATCTTTTCCGTTGTTTCTGGGCCCCCCTGCACCCCAAACCCGAAATCATCCCGCCGCAGCAGTTGTGGTTGGATGCCATTTACAAACGACTGTGCCAGAACTTGCAAAGATCAACATAATCTCCATATAATGGAGCGTGTCAGTTTCATCGTTTCAAGACAAACTTACACTTTATCCTACATTGGGTGTGGACGGATGGTCAGCCTCGCTCGAGGTAGCGCTCGCGTTCCCACGGGTGGACGAT
>CAZDSN010000263.1:0-5976 GCA_964507675.1 uncultured Ardenticatenaceae bacterium
TTAAGCTGCCCATATGACCTATGAAAAACAGTCCTTTATTGACTTCGTTTGCCCTGTTGTGTCTGGTCGCTGCCGGCATACGCTGCTTTGTCTGGGGCGACATTTCCCCTGCTCTGGATGAAGTTGCTGCGGCTGCCGGCAGCAGCCTGATATATCTCCCCCACATGCGCGCCCCTGGCGGCTTATGGAGTGAACCCTTTGCCGGTGGTTTTGTACACCCCACCAGCATTCAACATGAAGGGAACGTATATCTTTGCTGACTTTTGTACGGGGCAAGTGTGGGGGCTTTGGCAAAACCAGACAGGCATCTGGCAACGCATTACTCTGGGGGCGATTGGCGGCAATGTCACCGCCTTTGGTCAGGATGCTCAAGGCGAACTATTGTCTCGTCAACCGTATTTTGATGGATAACTGCCAGAGAGAATTTGCCTATCATTTTAGCCTTGACGGGACACTATACATTGCCGATGCTTATGATGGCCGGATTTTGAAGCTGGGCTATACGCCATAAACAGGTAACGTGCTGTTTATGCCCCGCCGTTTAGTGGGGTATGTTTTTCTGTAATGACTGAATAATGGCTGTCAAAATTTCTCCGAAAACCTTCTCGTTTAGAATGGCTACTCGCTTGACAATCAAGGCTGAATTGGCAGTAAACAACTTCATTGGGCGGGCAAAACTTTCACTACTCAATGTGCCTTCGCTCAACTCCGTATTTGTCAGACGGATGGCGTCAGGGTCAATGTAGGCATTGCTGGTAATCTGGCACAAGAGCCAATCATCATGACCTGTTTCAGCTAAAACAAGAGCTGGACGGAGTTTCGTACCAGATAGATCTGAAAATGGAAACGGAATTACAACGATGGAAGCTGGGCTAAGTGTGACCATGCTGCGTCCTCCTCAGGCCGTTCCCAATCTCGCGCCAGAGCCAGCTCGCTTAACAGAGCCAGATCAAAGGATTCATCATCAGGCGCTTCGTTTAGAATGGTGATAATCACCCGACGCGACTTCGGCAACTTGATCTGTCCCAGAATTTTCAGCTTTCCGTCCTGATCAATGATTCCTTCTATTGATTGCAGCATAGCGGATGTTCCTTTAAACAGTGATGTGACCTGTACCATTTTATGACGCCTCTATTTTACGTCATACTGCTTTCCGAACCAATAATCTCTGCCTATGCAGGACAGATAAGGCGTCTTGTTGATGGCTAAATCCCCCGTTTTGCATCAGGTTCTCGTCGGCGCGGCGGCTGGCGACGCTATTACGGATCATGCTTTGTTGATCCAGCGTTGGCTGCGACAGGCCGGATACAGTTCCGAAATCTTTGCGGAACATATTCACGCCAGCGTATCTGGGGCGGTGCGTCCCTTTGCCGCTTTCCGCCCAGGCAGGCGGCAGCCGTGGCTTGTTTTTCACCACAGCATTGGCGATCCCCTGGTGGAATGGGTGATTAACCTGTCGCCGCGCCTGATTTTGATTTACCACAACATCACGCCGCCCCACTTTTTTATGGGCATTGACCCGGCCTGGGTGCAGCGGGCGCGGTTGGGGCAGCAGCAGTTGACCCTACTCCAACCGCGCACGGCGCTAGCGCTGGCGGTTTCTGATTATAACGCCCAGGATTTGTGGGCGGCTGGCTTTACGGATGTGGGCATTTTGCCCCTGCCGCTGGAAGCGGCGCGCTACCAGACGCCGCTCAATGAGGCACTGGCGACAGACCTGCGCCGCCAGCCTGGGCCGCGGCTGCTATTTGTGGGGCGGCTGGCGCCTAATAAACGGCAGGAGGACCTGCTGAAGTTGCTTTACTATTTGCGCCGCCTGCGTCCCTCCGCTCACCTGGTTTTGGTGGGCGATCCCTGGGTGTTGGGTTATGGCGACTGGTTGCAACAGCAGGCGACGGCATTGGGATTGCGCGACGCGCTGCATCTGCCGGGGAAAGTGTCGCAAACGGATCTGGTGACATATTACCGCTGCGCCGATTTGTTTGTGTCTATGAGCGAGCATGAAGGGTTTGGCAAGCCGTTGATTGAGAGTATGTTCCTGGAACTGCCTGTGCTGGCTTATGCGGCGGGGGCTGTGCCGGCAACTTTGGGCAATGCCGGCATTCTCTTCCACCACAAACATTATCCCGCCCTGGCCGAACTCATCCACCTGCTGCTGGACGACGCCCCACTGCGCCAACACCTGATTGCACAGCAAAAGCAGCGCGCCGACGCCTTCCTGGAACCTCGCGTGCACCACACCTGGCAAACGCTTTTGCGCCGCCTGCCAGACGCCCCATGAAGCACACCATGCTTCCCCACCCACTCACCACTGACCACCGACCACTTCTTGCCCGACCCCGCCTGGCCTTTGTGGTACAGCGCTATGGCCTGGAAGTCAATGGCGGCGCCGAGCAGGCAGCCCGTTCCCTGGCGGAACACCTGACCGACCTGGCTGATATTCACGTCCTCACCACCTGCGCCCTGGATTACACTACCTGGGCTAACCATTATCCCGCGGGCGAGAGCCAGCTACGTGGCGTCCATGTCCACCGCTTTCCGGTGGACAAACAGCGGGATTGGCGGCGCGCCGCCGCGCACACCAACCGCCTGCTGCATCAAGAGCATACCCTGGCGGACGAGGCTGCCTGGGTGCGCGAACAGGGGCCTTATTCGACGCCGCTGCTGCGCTATCTGGCGGACGCGGCTACCGACTACGATCTGGTTTTCTTTTTTACCTACGTCTATGCTACCACTTATTTTGGGCTGCCGCTGGTGGCGTCAAAAGCGGTGCTGCTGCCCACAGCCCACGACGAGCCGTATCTCTATTTACCCTCCTTTGCCCCCATTTTCCGCCAGCCGCAACTGTTGATCCACCTGACCGAACCAGAGCGTGACCTGGTGCGCCGCGTCGTGAGCCCGCCGCTGCCGCCCCAACTGGTGGTGGGGTTGGGTCTGGACGCGCCGCCGCCGGCAGCAGACGCTGCTGCTCGTTTCCGCCAGAAATATGGTATTGAGGGAGATTTCATCCTGTACGCCGGGCGCATTACCGAAGCCAAGAACGTGCCCGAACTGCTGGACTATTTTCAACGATTTTGCGCCCAATACCTCTATCCCCTGCAGTTACTGCTGCTGGGTCGCCCCCACATGCGCCTGCCAGAGCAGGCCAATGTCCTCCCTCTCGGCTTTGTGTCCGAACAGGACAAGTACGACGCCATGCAAGCCGCCGCCGTGTTTGTCATGCCCTCTGCTTATGAGAGTCTATCTATTGTCTGCCTGGAGGCCTGGCACGCGGGCACGCCGGTGCTGGTGAATGGGGCGTGCGCGGTGTTGAAGCATCAATGCCGGCAAAGCCACGGCGGCCTCTACTACACCAGCTACGATGAGTTTGCCGCCGCGCTGCATCGCCTGCTGGCTGATCGTTCCCTGCGCCAACGGTTGGGCGCAGCCGGGCGCGCCTTTGTCCAGCGCACCTATCATTGGCCCGTCATTCAGGCGCAATACCAGGCTATTCTGCACACCCTGCTCTCCCCAGTCTGAACGGCACAACCTCTTTTCTTCCCGCATGACCTATCTCCCATTGTGTCTGGCAGGCCACTGCTCTATTTTGTAGTGGCTGGTCATTGATGCTGGCTGCCCTCACTTTTGCTGTTCAGGTCACATGCGTTTTTTTAGAACCATCTTCAGCATTGGTCTCGTCCTGGTCTTATTCACTGCTGCGGCTATAACGCTTCATTCCGAATCGGAAGCCGTGCTGGGTCTGGCTCCGCGCCAGTGGGAGGTAGACTTATCCGCTTTCAGCCAGATGTGCAGCAACGGCGTCAAGGATTGCCAGGAAAGCTCGCCCGCTCTGATAGACATCAACGCCGATGGATACCTGGATGTAGTGGCGGCTACCAACAAAGGGTATGTGGTCGCTGTTCGTCACGATGGTGGGCTTTTGTGGGCTGTAGACACAGCCGCGGCGTTTGGTATGAATGCCGGCACACAAAGCATCAGCTCCTCCCCGGCCGTTGGCGACATAGATGGCGATGGCCGGCCAGAGATTGTCGTGGGCGCCGGGCACACAAATGATGGCTGTTCTTTCCCCCACCACGGCGGCGTAATTGTCCTGGAACACAATGGCGCTATACGGCCGGGCTGGCCTCGCCTCAGCGTAGACCAGAACGGGGACAACTGCCGCGATACCGTTTACAGTTCACCCGCGCTGGGCAACCTGGACAATGACGCCGAACTGGAGATCGTTGCCGGCAGTTTTGACAAACGCCTTTACGCCTGGAACCCCGATGGCTCCCTTCTGCCCGGTTTCCCCCCCGACAGTTATCACCGCAGCCGTTTTCCCACCTGGCCTGACCTGGTAGGCCGCCTGACAGACACTATCTGGAGTTCGCCGGCCCTGGCAGATATTGATCGGAATGGCTTGATAGATATTTTCATCGGCAGCGACGAAGGGAACTACGACAGCCACTTTGGCGGGAATGCCCACGGTTGGACCTGCCCTTATGCCGCTCCCCCCGGTGGACTCACCGGTTATTGCGGCGGTTCGCTCTATGGTTTGACAGCCAGTGGCGCTTATTTACCCGGCTTTCCCCAATATGTATTGGAAACGGTGCAGTCCTCCCCTGTTGTTGGCGATGTCACTGGGGATGGCTATCCCGAGATTTTTGTAGCCACCGGCACATACTATTACACCCACAGCCCCTCCCACCCCACGGCAGGTTTTGTCTTGCACGCCTGGGATCGCACCGGCAGCCGGCTGCCCGGCTGGCCTGTTTCCCTGGGCGGGGCGGTTCCAGGCTCGCCGGCTGTGGGCAACATTGCCGGCAGCACTGCCCCTGAAATTATTATCCCCGCCTTTGACTCTAAAATCTACGCCTTCTTTGCCAACGGGCAGCCCGTACCTGGCTTTCCCATGACGCCTCGCCGCGAGCAAGGACAAACAGGCGTTCAGTTCGCCGACAGCGTCGTTCTGGCTGATTATGATGGCGACGGCTTGATGGAGATTTTGCTCAACAACAGTTGGACAGTCACCGTTGTAGATGGCAGCGGGCAGCAGTTGACTGGCGACAATTTCCCCCACAACACCCTGCCTATTTACTACGCTTTTGGCTCGCTCTTGAATAATCCTGCCGTAGGCGATATAGATGGCGACGGGCGGCTAGAACTGGTCGTGCAAAACAGCAAACTGTATGTTTTTGACCTGCCCCAGGCCAGTGCCAAAGCCGACTGGCCCATGTTCAAACAAAACCCCCAACGCACGGCCACCTGGCAACGCCCCGCCCACATCACCTTCACCCCCAGCGCTGTCCATTTGTTTCAGCAGGTAGGAGCCGCCGCGCCCCCCGCCCACAATCTCTCTCTGCAAAATCTAGGGGATGAAAACCTGACCTGGCAGGTTGCGCCTCCCCCTGCCGTTAACCTTTCAGAAACCAACGGCACGCTGCCCCCTGGGTTTGCGGCCACCACCACCATTGTGCCCGAACAGCTATACAGCGAAGGTGTTTTTCCCCTCGGATCGCTTTACCTGACGGCTACAGCCAACGGCCACCCGGTCACCGGCAGCCCATCGCTGGTGCCTGTTACCCTTATCGTTGGCGATATTCACCACGCCTACGTTCCCATACTTTCCCGCTAGACCCTCTGCCCCCGATTTAGAAGTTCAACTTCCTGGTGAATTCCATCGCCCTATTCTCTTGCTACGCGGCGCTCTCATGCCGCCCGCAACATGTAACAAGGCGTCAGCCTCCCCGCTTTGGGGTATTTTGGGCGCGTACGTGCCCCAAAACCCATAAAATGGCTGTCAGACCCCAATAAACGCGAGCGCTACCCTTCTCATCATCCTCTAACCTCCCAATCCCAGGGAGCGTTGCCCTCCGCACACCTGTCTCTGCCCCGCCAATTTTCCTCCCTTTCCCGTTTGTGACCAAAGTCCCACGCTCTGCCGTTCCGGTTGTGATGTGTTTTACATGCAAATTGCAACCCGTCTCGTATCCTTCC
>CAZDSN010000264.1:0-5970 GCA_964507675.1 uncultured Ardenticatenaceae bacterium
CAGGTTGGCTGTTGGCTCGTCCAAAATGAGAATGGGGGGATCCGCCAGCAGGGCCAGCGCCAGGGCCAATCGTTGCTTAAGCCCACCGGAGAGGTTTTGCACGCGTTTCGGCAGGTGGGGAGACAGGTCTAGTTGGCACAGCAGCGGGGTGAAGTCGTAGCCTGCCGGCAGTTTTTTGAGCCGTCCGTAGAAAGTCAATGTTTCCGCCACCGTTAAATCGTCATGAAAATTGAGTTCCTGGGGCACAAAGCCAACTTGCCGCCGCACCTCCTTGCCCTGCCGTCGCACATCCAGACCGTTAATAATGATCTGGCCGTCGAAGGGGATAAGGTGTAGCAGGCAGCGCACAGCTGTTGTTTTGCCGGCCCCGTTGGCCCCCCAAAAAGCGACTGCTTCGCCTGTCTGGACGGTGAAAGAAAGCTGATCAACGGCCGTTAATTTGCCGAAGGTTTTGCTGAGATTGGTTACTGTGATCATCACGTCTGCCATTTACAGTTAATTGTTGACTGTTTGTTGTTGGCTACTGTTTGTCGTTACCGTGCAACGCGGGTAGCTGAATCTGGTTTGCCGAAAATGTATATTTGCGCCAATGCCAGTGCGGCAAAGTGACAGCCGTGGCTAATGCCAGCCCCATGAGCGCAAGCGCCAGCCAGAACCAGCCCCGGCCTTGCGGGCGCGGCAGCAGCGGAGCCTGGCTGAGCATGTGGGGGGTAGTCAGGGGGCGTTCATCCTCCAGTTTGGGCTGTGGCTTCACCAGAGGGAATGCTTTGGCGGCAAAATCCAGGGCATTGGTGGCTGGGCTGTATAAGAACAGGCGCAAATTGGGTTCTCGCTGCATCAGGCTTTCAAACAGCCGCTCTGATTTATAGGCCATGTCACCCAGGCCATCCCCATCTGCGTCATACCCGGCATAATCGCTCCAATAGTTACCCTTACCAGCCACTGTCCAGGCGTTATTGCCGGGCATGCCGCCTCCGGCAATGGCTACCTGCTCTTCATTTTCGATGAAGCTGTTGCCGGCAAACTCATTGTGACGGACAGCCGGCAGCATTTCCACGCCAATGTCGTTGTAGGCGAAGATGTTGCCTGTGAACTGCCCAATGCTGTCCACTTCTCGCGGTGAACCGTCCACATAAGCGCCCACGCGATTGTCCAGGAACAGATTCTGCGTGACGCGGGCGTCATCTACGTCTTTCAAGCCAATACCATAACCGCTGGGACCGCGGTTGCTGGCAATGGTGTTGTTGACAAGGTGCAGACGGCGGCTGTACATGAGAAATGCGCCAACCGAGTTGCCCAGCAGGCGGTTTTCGGAAACCAGGGCGTCATCGCAGTACATGAAGTGCAGCCCGTAACGGCCATAACTCACGTCATTGTGGCGCAGGGTCAGCCGTTCCGAATACCATAACACTACATCACGACCATTAGTAACCTGGTTGTTTTCAATGAGTGTGCCATGGCTGGCCCAAATGCGAATGCCATCACCGCGACGGGGGACGTCTAGCGGTTTGCTGGTGATGATGTTATCCCGAATGACACTGTCGGGCGCCTCAAGCAGGTAAATGCCAAACAGGGTGTCCTCAAAGCGGTTGCCGGCAATCGTCATGCGTGGCGCTTCCGCGGCAATGCCTGAATTTTCCTGATCCAACGAATGGCCGCTGCCGCGAATAACGAAGCCTTGAATGGTCGTGTCCGGTGCGGTGATGTGCAACACCGTGCCTGTACCGCCGCCGTCAATGACGGGCCAGTTTTGCCCGATGAGCGTCAACGGTTTGTCAATCACCAGTGAGCCGTGGTGGATGCCGGCATCTACCACAATCGTATCGCCTGAGTTCGCTTCCTTGATGGCGGCAGCGAGTTGATCGGCAGTGATGGGCGCCGGCAAAGTTGTATCCTGCGCGGCGGCGGTAGATGCCGGCATGCCCAGCGCCAAAAGCGCAGCGCACAAGCACAGGCAAACGCCAGGCGCAACCCACTGGTTTAGAGAGCGTAATAGCTGAAAACGGATCACTGGGCGCTATCCATGAGCGGCTTATATGCGCGGCGATGGGCATACAAGCCAATAATTGTCAGGAGGCTGGCCGCAAAGGCCAGATAGAGTCCAATTTCAAGGGAGGCGATTGTTCTAAACTGCGCCACCATTCCCTCACCCAAGATCGGGGGTACGAATGGTTTGATAGAACTGCTCAAAGGGGCGCGTGGGTCGAGATTGAGACCGAAGTTGCGCATCCAGAAATACATATCTGCCAGGAACACATAAGGCATGACAATAGATGGGAAAGCCAGGAGAGCCGCCCATCTGGTGTGAATAAACACCGCCGCCAGCAGCAGCAAAGCCAGAATACTGATGGCCGCAATACTGACGGACCGTTCCAACTGCGCCGCTTCTCCCAGCGGACGCATCCCAATATAATGGTTCAGACCATCTATTTCTGTGACATCACCTGCCAAACGGTTGACATAAGCCTGTACCGATAACCCGCCAGGATATTGTGGGGCCATCAGGGTCATTTTCCAATAGGGTAACAAGAGGGAGATGAGCAAGAATCCAGCCGCTACCCACAGCAGGATCGTAGGTAGCTTGTAGCGCCACTGGTCTGTAGCCAGGGCATCAGCGGGCACCTGTGGCCCGACAAAATTTTTGAATACGCTCATGATAGTTATTCCTTCGCCAAGGGAATGAGGGGCGACCCACTGGTTGCCCCTCATCCTTGCGTGTACAACCTTTAGTTGTTTGACCCGGGTTCTGCTGGTTCAATCAGCAAGTAACCTGTCATCTCCAGGTGTAGCGCCGAACAGAATTCGGTGCAATAGTAAGAGAAGACGCCGTCGTCAGTCGCGTCAAATTCAAACGTGACTGCTTCGCCAGGTTCAATGCTCAGGTTGATATTGTAGGCGGGGATGGCGAAGCCGTGCGTAGCGTCATAGGCACGTTCCACATTAGTAATGTGCCAGACTACGTGATCTCCTTGTTTGATTTCGACGTGTTCGGGAGTGAAGTGACTGCGCACAGCCGTCATCCAGATTTCGACGTTGCTGCCGTTCCGTTCGATCCGTTCCTCGCCCAACAGGACGGCATCGGGGTCCACGGATTGGGTGTGCGGGTTCCAGCCAATTTCCGGGTAGACTTCCCAGGGGTTGAGTTTGTCAGCCCGAATGATTTGGGCGTAATGGGGTTCGCCATCGGGCAGAGGCATGTCATAGAGTAAAGGCATGTTGGCCCCTGGCGCGGAAATATCCAGCAGTTGGAAGTTCTGCGGCAGCAGCGGCCCGACGTTGTTAAAGCGGTCAACGGCCCACTTATTCAGAGAGACCAGGTATTGACCATCTGGGCTGACCGTATCCCCTTCGGCCGCAGCAATGTGGCCTACATTGTAATGCACGGAGGTTTTTTGGATGAGCGTCCAATCGGCGTCTTCATTGAGATCACTGTAGGGGCCGCCCAATGACCAGCGGGCTACGGCTGAATCCAGGAATAAACTGGTGTAGGCATACCCTTTGTCATCGAATTGGGTGTGCAAGGGGCCAAGCCCTAACTCAACCTGTTGTTCAACGACCGCGTCGAAATCCAGGACGGGCACGCCGTAATCATCTGGCGTGAAATTCTGGGCGGCAATGGCCTGTTGGATCTTATCAAAACTGTAGATGGTGACATGGGGGTCCAGTTTGCCAGAAATGACCATGTATTCCCCGCCCGGCGACACGTCTACCCCATGCGGGCTTTTCGGCTCAGGCGCGAAGTAAAGCAGCTCTTCGGCGATGGCGGTTTCCAGGGAGATAACGGCGAAGCCATTGACATCCATGGTATTACCGGCCTGGGCCACAGCAGCGGCTTTGTCCAGGTTGATAATGTGCAAGTAGTCCATGTCTCGTTGGGAAGCGCCAGATTCAAAGGGTGGTTCGCCTTCTTCAACGCCGCCGGTAGCCATTTCCGTGTTGAATGAGTTGCAGAAGACCCAGCCTTCGCTGACTTTCTTGCCGGCATCACACAAATCTTGCCAGTAAGGAGGCAGTTCCATGGCGAAGGATTGGTCGGGTACAATGCGCCCGCTGGCGCGGTCGAATTTCCAGAAAGTGACCATGCCGCGATAATCGGCGGCGTAATTGTCAAGTGAACTGTATTCAGCCCCCAACGGCGCCGCATACTGTCCCCCTTCAATAATCCAGTCCGAATCGGGCGTGACCATTGTGCCGCCGTGATCATTTAAGGCGATAGGATTTTTAACGATTTGCTTGGTTTCAAAGTCACGCAGGTCAATGACGGCTACCCGGGCATTGGCTTTGTCATTGATGAACAGGAACTGACCATCATAGTCGCCGGCCGTCTCGCTGAGTGCGGGGTGATGGGTATCTGCCCAGGTCACTGCCCGCCCATTAATGTTGCCTTCGGCCAACACTTCCATCGTGCCGGCAGCGCCATAACCATACCCCTGCCACGGTTCAGGGGTGAAGACCGCAATGGTCTTCAGCAGGCGCATGGAAGGTAGGCCAACGACAAAAACCTGTCCGGCGTGCCCCCCTGAGGCAAACATGAGGTATTCATCGTGCTTGCCCGTGGGCGTATAAGTTTTGACGGCAGCGGCAATATCATCCGGGGTCAGGCCGCGCGCCTCGGCAATCGCCTGTACATCGGCTGACACGCCTGTAGCTGCGCTGCCGTCTGTGTCCTTCTCACGACAACTGGTAAATACGAGCGCCGTCAGCAGTAAGCCGGCGATAACGACCACGACAAGGGTTCGTTTGCTGTAGGATTTGTGGGCTAAGTACATCCTCTGTCTCCTTTCTCGGCAAAAGAAATTGATTATTCTCAGGTCTAACTGCCTGATATGGAAAGGATAACAAAGGCGGCGCGATAAATAGTTGCATAATTGCAATAAGTCCACAAATGTCTGCCAGATTCAATTGCCAAAAGCCCATTCCAGAAAGTCAGGCAGCACTTTGGCCCAGGTGTCATAATGATGCTGCCCGCCGCGCACTTCCAGGTAGACGACATCCCGGCCGGACCGGTATCCCAGATTTTCCATTTCGGCTATGAGTTCGCAGGTGTCCTGGATAGCGTCAATGACGCCATTATTGTCCCGGTCGTCCCGTTCATCGCGTGTGCCGGCTTCAAACCAGGCGCGAAAGCCGGGGCGGAATGAGCCGCGACGGACGATCTCATGCATGATCAAGGCATTGGGCGTGATAGCGGTTTCGGCGGGTGTCGCTCGCCACCAAAAGGAGCCGGAGAGGACGCCCACAATGCCAAATTGGTCAGCATGGTTCCAGGCGATATCAAAAGCGGAGAGACCACCCAGGGAAGCGCCCAGGATAGCGGTGTTGGCGGGGGTAGGGAGGGTGCGGAAGCGGGCGTTAATTGCCGGCATCACTTCCTTCACGACAAAACTGGCATAAGCCGCCGCCCGCGTGCCCAACCCCTGCGCATTGGCGGCCGCCGCCGTTCCATATTCCTGCAGCCTGTCCGCGTTCGTAGGAATAGCTACGACAATCAGGGGGCAGATTCGCTTTGCCTGTGTCAGCCGTGCCACTGTTTCGCGGAGCCGCAGTTGACTGCTGTCCTGCCCATCATTCAGGTACAGCACCGGAAAACGAACTAATGGATGTTTTTCGTATAGCGGTGGAAGAAACACGACCAGATCGCGGCTGTTCTGTAAATGGTCAGAATAGAAGTCGGCCAGAACAACCTGGGTTACTGTTGCCAACAAGCGCGCCTGCTGCCGCCGGCTGTGCCGGACGACCCACAGTAATATCACGCTCATGGTCATGAGGAAGACGAGAATGAAGAAGAGAGGGGACATTAGGACAAACAGGTAGCCAGATGGGTGGTGCAGCCTACCGCTGCACACCAGCGGCTGTTGCCACCAGCAGGTCTATTCGGTATGATTAAATGGTACTTTCATTATCTGGTTTCGTGGCGGTAGCACTACAAATTAGCGTGGAGTGATTCGTGTCTGACAGCGAAGCAAAAAA
>CAZDSN010000265.1:0-5966 GCA_964507675.1 uncultured Ardenticatenaceae bacterium
TTAATCCGCTGCTACCGCATACCGGCTGCGGATATTGGGTACCAGGTACTCATCAAAAGCGCGAGCGATGCCATACTGCGGCTGCCAACCCCAATCTCGTCGCGCCGCCTTGTCTTCCAGGTCTGCCGGCCAACTATCCACAATCCCCTGTCGCCGCCGATCCGGCTCAAACGTAATTTCCGCCCCCGGAAACGCCTGCAGCACGCGCTCCCGAAATTGGGCCGCTGTCAGGCTGAAACTGGTCACGTTATACACCAGCCGGCTCAATGTCTGTTGCGGCGCTGCCGCCAGATCAAGCAAAGCCGTCACGGCGTCAGGCATAGCCATGAAAGGAATCTGCGTGTCCTCGCGCACAAAACAAGCGTATGCCTCCCCTTTGGCGGCGGCATGTAACATTTCCGGGCCATAGTCGCTGGTTCCGCCGCTAGGCACGGTGAAAGCGCTGATCAAACCAGGGAAACGCACCGAGCGAAAATCCAACATCACAGGTCTGTCTGCCGCCAACTGGCGATAGTGACGGCTGAAATAGGTGCCCAACATCTCGCAGTACTGCTTATTGCAACCGTACATGGTGGTAGGATAATTCCAGTCCCACTCGCGCACGCGGCTGAATTCTGCTTTGTGCTTCAAATCGGGCAGGCCGTAAACGGCAATAGAACTGGGGAAAATAAACTGGACGGGCTGGCCGCGCCATTGGGATTGGTCAGCGGCCAGCTTAAGTAAAGCCAGTGTGCCTTCTACGTTGACGCGATGCGCAATTTCGGGCGTATACTCGCCGCGCGTGGACAGCAGCGCAGCCAGATGATAGATCGTGTCAAATTCATACTCGCTGACCAGGCGAGCCAACAGGTCCTCATCCAGGATGCTGCCTTCGACGTGGGTGGTCAGGGAACGGACTTCTGCCGGCAAAGCGTGCAAATCCAACGTCACCAACAGCTTATCTGTCCGCTCAGCCAGCGCCCGCACCAACGCTACCCCAATTTCACCGGACGCACCGGTAATCAATATAACCTTTTTTCGCATGGAACGCCTCCAAAATAGGGATGGGGGATCGGGGCCAGGATCGGCGGCTTTGCGCTGCTCCCCGGACCCGGGTCCCGGTGAGTTACGTCCCAAGTATAGCGACAAATCAGGGATGCTGCCTACGAACAAATCAAGGATAATAGCATGACAAATATCAGCAGCGTTGCAAAACGTCGCCTTTGCGCCTGGTAATCACCGTGTTGCCAGGGCCATTCCAGGATATACACAGACACATGCGTGAGAAACAGTGGCTGGCCCTCATTCTGGCAGCCTTCACCCTGCTGGGCGTGATTTACGCCCTGGTGACGCCCCCCTTTGAAGCCTCAGACGAATTGTGGCACTATCCTATGGTGCGTCATCTGGCTGATGGCTACCCTCTGCCCGTACAAGACCCCAACAACGTGGGACCCTGGAAACAAGAAGCCAGTCAGCCCCCCTTGTATTACTACCTGGCGGCAGCCCTGACCTTCTGGATTGATACCAACGACATGCCCCAGGTGCGCTGGCTGAATCCTCACGTCAACAATGGCGTCATCACCCCAGATGGCAACACTAACCTGGCTATACACGACCCGGCCGCCAATCGTTGGCAGGGCACACTCCTGGCGATAACCATCGTGCGTCTGGCGTCTGTGCTACTCAGTCTGGGCACAGTGTATTTCACCTACCGTATTGGTCGCGCCGCCGCGCCGGGGCGGCCGGAGATTGCTCTGGGCGCGGCAGCGTTAAACGCTTTCACCCCCATGTTCTTGTTTATCAGCGGCGCGGTCAACAACGACAACCTGGCCGTCTTGTTGACGTCATTGGGTGTCTGGCTGATGCTGCACGCCATGCTGCGGGCGCGGCAGGGGCAGGCAACTACGAAACGTGACTGGCTGCTGCTGGGTGGGGTAATAGGCGCCGCAGCTTTGACGAAGGAAGGCACACTGGCTTTGCTGCCGTTGGCCGGCGGCGCCTTGTTTATGGTGGAATGGCAAACATCCAATCAATCTGTAACCCTGCCCGCTTTAGGGCGCACGCTTGTCTGCGCGCTGCGGCGCTTTCTTTGGGTGCTGCTGCCGGCACTCCTCATTGCCGGTTGGTGGTATGTGCGCAACGTCCAGCTTTATGGGGATTGGCTGGGTTGGAACGCTTTCCTGGCTGTGCTGGGGCAGCGGGCGCATCCTGCCAGCCTGGCCCAATTATGGGACGAACGTTGGGGTTTCCTGCTTTCTTATTGGGGATTGTTCGGTGGCGTAAACGTACCCATGGCTACCTGGATTTACGTGGTATTTAACACTGTTCTGGTGACTGGCGCAGCCGGCTTTATCGTTTATTTAGGCCAGACATTGCGCCACTTTCACAGGCAAAACGCGGCAATTGCCTTCTGGAGACATCCACGGGCCTTTTTGCTGCCATTCACCGCCTACCAGTTTCCCCTGGTCGTTTGCCTGCTGCTTAGCGCTGCCGTCATCTACGGCGTCATCCAATGGGCCACCGTCACCTGGTCTTCTCAGGGACGGCTGGTATTTACGGCTATTTCTACCCTAAATGTGCTGTTGGCCTTGGGGCTGGCTGGTTGGCTGCCCCGGCGGTGGGCGCATCCGCTCATGGCCCTCATTGGCGGCTTTTTTTTCGCGGCAGCGGCAGCCACGCCCTTTGCCTGGATTCAGCCAGCTTATACGCCTGTCTATGTCGAGAGCGGCGCTGCCCTGGCACACCCTGTCAATCTGGACTTCGACGACCAGATGCAGCTGGTAAGCTATGAAGTGAACCAGGTGGAACTGTTCCCTGGCGACAGTGTAGAGGTGCGCCTGTTGTGGCAGGCGCAGCAACCAATGACACGAACGTGGAGCGTATTTGTGCATTTGCATGATCCTGTGCTAGGCGCACCTATTGCCCAACGTGATATGTATCCAGGGCAGGGGTTGGTGGCCACACCGCTGCTGCGCCCCGGCGAACGGCTGCTAGATCGGTATGTGATTCAGGTTCCACCCACGGCAATTGCGCCTACAGAACTGATGCTGACAGCCGGGCTGTATGATTACGCTACAGGAGAGCGTCTGCTGCTGCCCGACGGGACGGATGCTGCCGTGCTGGCAACATTGGCCTTGCAGTCCCGACCAGGCAGCGTGCCCAATGCGCTAGCTATCAACTTTGAAAATGAAATCACGCTGATGGGCTTTGAGATGTCGTCGCGGCATGCCCTACCAGGCGCGTTAATTGACATGACGTTGTACTGGCAGGCTGAACAGCCCCTCGCGCGCGATTATAAGTTTTTCGTCCAGGTTTTGGGCGAGCAGAACAGACGCTGGGCCGCGGCGGATATTGTCCCCGCTCCTGGCACCTCCCATTGGTCTGCTAGCGCGCTGCAAAGCATTGCCTTTCCTCTGGCGTTCGATCTGGAAACGCCAGCAGGTGTGTATCCGGTGATTGCCGGCATTTACTGGCAAGAAGCCGACGGCAGTTTCCAACGGCTGCAAACGCTCACAGCTACAGGCCGGCTTACCGATGATTTCGTTGTTTTGACCCATGTGCGCGTACTGCCAGCCATACCTTCGGGGGATTGACCATAGTCCAGGCGTGGGGAAAATAGAAGTGGCAAAGAGGCAAGCCATGATGATTAGCAGGCGCAGTCCAAAACCTGAAACTGCCGGCATTGATTGGCCGGCGCTATCCCGTTCACCATGGGGAATTGGCGTTTTTGCCGGCACCGTCGCCGTCCTCGGCGGCATTGTGCTGGCAGTAGGCGGGCCGCTGGCCGCCCTGGCTCTGCTGGCAGCCGGCGCGGGCGGCCTGATCGTGCTGCGGAATATGGAAATCGGCTTCTGGGGCATTATCGCCGTCATCTGCCTGCTTCCCTTTGGCACTATTCCCGTGGACGTCGGCGTCACTCCAACTTTTTTGGATGCCGCTTTGGGCGCTGTCATTGGCGTCTGGCTGCTGCGTCTGGTCACCGGACGGCAGCGTACCATCGTCACCTCTCCGATCACCCTGCCGCTGGTTATTTTCATCATCGTGGCCCTGTTTGCCTTCATTTTTGGTTTGGGCAATGGGCCATTGACGACCCAACTATTACGCCGCTTTGCGGAATTGCTGCTAAGCATGGGTTTCACCCTGGTGGTCATTGACTTCTGCACCGATTGGGGAAGACTGGAACGGCTGGTTAAAGTGTTACTGTGGACAGGCGCAGGAGGCGCAGCCATTGGCATTGGGCTGTGGCTGCTGCCCGATGGTACAGCCAACGACATCCTCAACGCGCTGCAGCGCATTGGCTATCCTGGCGGTCTGGTCATCCGCTATATCGAAGACAATCCGGAACTATCAGAGCGAGCCATCAGCACGGCCATTGACCCTAACGCGCTGGGCGGTTTGTTACTGATGATTGGGGCGCTGGCCGGACCGCAGTTAGTCGCCAGACACCCGCTGCTGCCCCGCTGGCAAACGGCCGGCATTTTTGGCCTGCTGCTGGTGTGCCTGGTTCTGACCTTCTCGCGTGGAGCTATGTTTGGTCTGGCCGCCGGCCTCAGTTTCGTAGCTGCCGCCCGCTACCGCCGTCTCATCCCATATATGCTCGTAGGCGCACTGCTGTTCCTGGCGCTGCCTATCACTCAAGGGTATGTAACCCGCTTTATCGAGGGCATTCAAGGGCAAGACCTGGCTACGCAGATGCGCTTTGGTGAATATCGAGATGCGTTGGCCCTGATCCAGCGGTATCCCTTGTTTGGCGTTGGCTTTGCCGGCTCGCCGGATATTGATCTTTATCTGGGCGTGGCCATGATTTATCTGACAATCGGGCAGCAGATGGGATTGTTGGGGCTGGGCACGTTCTTTGTTTTGATCGGCACTGTCTTTGGTTATGCCTTCGCCAATCGGCATTTTTTTGGAGCGCAGCAAGCGCATGATGGGGTGTGGTTAGGTCTACATGCCGCGTTGTTGGGGGGATTGGCCGCCGGTATTTTCGACCACTACCTGTTCAACATTGACTTTCATCACGCCGTCACTATTTTCTGGTTGCTGGTTGGCCTGGCTACTGCCGCCACCCGCCTGGGACAGCAGTCATAGCGGCCAGGCCGCGGCAGATGCCTATCGGAGGTTTTTATGAATCGCCTCGTTCCCTATCTCTGGATCATGCTGGCATTATGGCTAGTTGCCTGTGGCGGCGCGGCAGACACACTGCCCACCCAAATTCCCGCCGCGGAAGAGGGTAATGGGTTGGATAGTTCACCACGCCCCACAGACAACCCTGCCGACCTGTTACCTCCTACCTGGACGCCGCAGCCTACACCGGATATCGGTTCATTAGCAACGCCGGGAAACGGGGGAGATGCCGGCACACCTGCCGCCGATCAAACTATTTACCTGGTGCAGGCGGGGGATACGTTAGGCACAATTGCCGCTGAGTTTGGCGTCTCCGTGGCTGACCTGGTGCGCGCCAATAACATCAGCGACCTTGACCACATCGAGATAGGCCAGCAGCTTATCATCCCTTGATTTTTGTTTTTGTCACTACGCGAAATTTTTCTACAAAAAAGGCCCCTGGCGCATTGCCAGGGGCCTTCGCTTTACAGTCAGTTGTTGTCTGGCTTAGCCGTAAGGGCAGACGGTCCTACCCAGGCCGCCACGCTGTTACATTGTTGGCAGCGCCGCTTCAGGAACAATACCCGTTTCCACGCCGCTTTTGGCAACCAGTACGATCTGATCATCTTGTACATCTACCAGGATGGTTTCACCCAGCTTGAAAATGCCAGACAAAACGGCATCCGATAACCGGTCTTCCACCTCACGCTGTACCAGACGGCGCAATGGGCGCGCCCCAAACTCGGGATCATACCCCTTCTCGCCTAACCACTGCCTGCCGGCCTCAGTTGTTTCGACTTTCAATTCATGCTCAGACAGGCGCTCGTTGACTTCGCGCATGACGATGTCCACGATCTGAATGATGTCGTCCTGCGACAACTGGC
>CAZDSN010000266.1:0-5927 GCA_964507675.1 uncultured Ardenticatenaceae bacterium
CAAACCAGTCGCGGCACAGCGAGGGAGCCAGCGCCTCGCCAGTGGGGATCATCCAGCGCAGCGCGGCAAGGTCATCCCTGGCTGCCTCTTCCAAAACCAGGCGCATCATGGAAGGGACGGCTTCCCAAATCGTCACCCGATCCTGCGCAACCTGCCGCCGCAGCGCCGCCGGGTCGTGGGTGACTTCATCGGGATAGATGATGACCGGCCCACCAACCAACACCGCCGCCAGGAACTGCCACACAGAGATGTCGAAGCATTGAGACGCTGTCTGGGCGATGATGTCCGCGGCGGTTAACTGTAAATCTCGAATTTTGGCGTACAGATGATTGATCATGCCTACCTGTTCCACCATAGCCCCCTTGGGGGTTCCCGTTGAGCCGGATGTATAGATGACGTAGGCCAGATCGCGCGGTTGGCTGCGCCGCGGCGGGTTGGCAGCATCGGGATAAGCAGTGAGCAACGTTTCCAACGCCAGCACACGCGGCGGCGCTGCCGGCGACAAATGGGTCAGGGCTGCCGTAAGCTGCGGCTGCAAGGCGCGGCTGACGAGGACGAGGGGGCTGCCGCTCTGGCGCAGGACTTGAGCCAGACGTTGGGGTGGATGCAGCGGGTCCAGCGGCAGGTATGCGCCGCCTGCTTTGAAAACGCCAATGATGGCTGCCAGGAAGTGGGCGCTGCGTTCACTGAACAAGGCAATAACGCTGTCTGGACCTACGTCCTGGGCAATCAGGGCGGCCGCCAGACTATTGCTTTGGGCGTTAAGCTGGCGATAGGTAATGCGTTCTCCCTGGTAGATGGCCGCCGTGGCCGTGGGCGTCTGTGCTACCTGGCGCTCAAATAATTCAGCAAAAGTCTGGTCGTGCGGGAAAGGGGCTGCTGTCTGATTCCAATCCAACAGCAATTGGCGCTGCTCTGCCGCAGTGAGTAGGGGCAAGCGGCTAATGGGTAGGTCGGGTTGGGCAATGGCAGCGGTCAGCATACATTCCAGATGGCCCAGAAGGCGAGACATTGTGCCGGCATTGAACAAATCTGTATTGTATTCTATTGAAAGCGAGGGGCCTGCCGGCATTTCCACCAGCGTCAATTCCATGTCAAATTTAGCCGTGCCTGTATGTACCAGGATGGGTTCGCTCTGCAAGCCGCCCATTTGCAAATGCCCCAGAGGCAGGTTGCGCAGAGAGAACATAGCCTGAAAGACAGGCGGGCGGCTGAGGTCGCGTTTGGGCTGCAACGCTTCCACCACCTTCTCAAAGGGGATGTCCTGATGGGCGTAAGCGTCCAGCGCCGTCTCGCGCACCTGTTCCAAAAAGCGGCGAAAGGTCGGATCGCCGTTCAAGTCGGCGCGTAGCACCAGGGTATTGACAAAAAAGCCAATGAGGGGCTCCACTTCCGCTGGCGAGCGGTTAGCGATATCTGTACCCACCACCAGGTCGGTTTGACCTGTGTAGCGGTGGAGCAAGACCTGGAAGGCAGCCAGCAGGGTCATGAACTGGGTAACGCCTTCCTGCCGGCTGAACTGTGCCACGGCGGTCAGTAAGGATGCCGGCAAAACACGCGATTCAATAGCCCCGTTAAACGTTTGCATAGGCTGGCGCGGATGGTCGGTGTCCATCTCCAGCACGGGTAGTTCACCGCCTAACTGCCGCTGCCAGTAAGCAAGCTGGCGGGACAACGCCTCCCCCGCCAGCCACTGCTGCTGCCAGGCTGCGTAATCGGCGTACTGCACAGGCAGTTCGGGCAGCGGCGAGGGCTGCCCCTGGGAAAACGCCTCATATAACGTCGCCATCTCGCGCAGCAACACGCCCACCGACCAGCCGTCAGCCACAATGTGATGGATGGTCAACAGGAGGATATGCTCCTCTTCGCCTAATCGCAGCAAACGCACCCGCAGCGGCAGGTCTTGATCCAGGCGAAAGGGGCGGCAGGCTTCCTGGCTCATGGATGCCGGCAAGTCCATCAAATCCGTGACAGGCATGGACAGGCGCGGCGGCGGTTGAATCTGCTGCCTGGGTTGGCCATTGGTGGAGACGAAAATGGTGCGCAGCGCCTCGTGACGGCGCACAATCTCGTTCATTGTCTGTTCCAGCGCAGCTACATCCAGCGGCCCGGTGAAGCGTAAAGCGGCGGGAATGTTGTAAAACGGGCTGTCTGGCTCCATTTGCGCCAGAAACCAGAGGCGTTGTTGGGCAAATGAAAGGGGGAAGGTCTGGTCGCCCGCCTGTCTTGACAGGCGCGGAATTGTGACGGCGTCTGTCGTAGAGGCAGCGGCTTGCTGCTTTAACTTTTTCAGGAGGATAGCCTGTTTTTCCGGGCTCAGGTCAGCAAAGCGTTTAAGAGCATCGCTCATAGGAAACCCATCGAAAATAGTGGTGAGTGGTCAGTGGCCAGAAAATTCGTGTGATTCGTGGCTAAGATTTTCATCCGTGATGGCGCGCCGCGGTTCATGTTGTCTCCTGCGTAAATGTAGCGCCAGCATCCCGTAGCGCCAGCATCCTTGCTGGCAAAAGCCGGCTGGAAGCCGGCGCTACAGTTTCACCCATGATGATGCGCCGCGCCTCATCCATTATCGTCCAGTAAGCGCGCCAGTTCTGCTGGGGATAAATTTTCTACCTCTGCCAGCAGCGCCTCCAATTCCTGGGCATCAACCTGTTCTAGTTGGGTGGCGGTAATCAGACTGGCTATGCCGGCAATGGTCGCAGCCTCAAAAAAATGGCGTAGGGGAATCTGTACCCCGAAGGCGTCCCGCACGCGCGACAGCAATTGCGTAGCCAGGAGGGAATGCCCACCTATTTCCAGGAAATTATCATGAATGCCCACGGGGGTAACGCCCAGTAGCTGCTCCCAGAGGCCCGCTAGTTCCTGCTCTATCTGACTGCGCGGCGGCGCGTAGGCAGTGTCCAGGGCGGGGCGGGTGTGGGCTGGGGCTGCCGGCATTCCTGGCGGGGACAGCGATATTTCGACCCGGCTTTGGGCGATGCGCGCCGGCAGGTCGCGGGTGGAAACAAGCAGTTGCGGAACGGGGATCGCCTGGTTCAAACAGCGGGCAAACAGGGCCGCGCCCTCGGCTGGCGGAATGCCCGACGCCAGATTCTCTTTCCAGGCGACCGCCGCCGCATTTCCCTGGGCTGCCATGCCCACCTCGCGCCATGTGTCCCAATTGAGGGATAGCGTGCGCCGCGCCGGGTGGGTGAGCGCGCGAGCATGGGCCAGAGCATCCAGATAAGCGTTGGCGGCGGCGTAATCTGCCTGTCCTACACCGCCCATGACGGCAGCCAGGGAAGAGCAAAAAACGAAGAAATCAAGCGGCTTGTGGCGGAATAGCGCATCCAGAACCAGGGCTCCCTGCACTTTGGGACGCAGCACCAGTTGGGCGGCGGCTTTGGTTTTCAACTCTACCAGACCGCCGCCGGGGACGCCAGCGGCATGGACAACCCCCTGGATGGGGCCAAACCGGGCCTCAGCCTGGGCTACAATGGCGCGCATGGCGCCCAGATCGGCGACATCGGCAGGTAGGATGAGGAGTTCGCCGCCCTGTTTTTCAATGGATAGCAGCCGGCGCAGCATAGCGGCGGCGTCATCGTCGCGGCGGGCAAGCCAGTCGTCCCACTCATGGCGCGGCGGCAGCGGGGTGCGGCTGGTGAGGATGAGACGGGCCTGGACGGTATGCGCCAGGTGTTCAGCCAGGGTCAAGCCAATGCCGCCCAGACCGCCAGTGATAAGGTAGACGCCCTGGCGACGGAGGAGGGGGGCGGTTATGTCCGGTAGTTTTGCCGGCGTAAATGCCGGCAGCCAGCGATGCCGCCCGCGATATGCCACAACGGGTTCAGCGGCGTCGCTGAATAATTCGCCTACAATTTGCGCTGCCGTGTTTTCGTCTGGTTGGGCAAAGTCCAGATGCCGGCACACCACCTGCGCCAACTCCTGCCCAACCACGCGGCACAACCCGGACAACATCCCATTGAAAGGCTGTAACTGTTCTGCGCCCACCACGTCATACGCGCCGCTGGATACGACCACGATTTTTCCTTCCCCTCGCGCCGCCAGGGCCTGGCAAAGAAACAACAGGCTGTAAAACCCGATAGCCAAACGCTCCGGCAGCGCTGCCAGATCGTCAGCGGGTGCAGGCGGCGTCAGGTTCCATAAATGGACTGCGCAGGTGGGGCGGCCCCCATCTTGTTCCAGCGCCGCCAGCAGCCGCTGGTAATCCTCCGCTTCATCTGGACGCAGCGTAAAATGATAACGATCCAGGCGGGCATATTGGGGCGCGGGCGTAGCCACAAATAGTTCCCCCCGCTGCCGCAGCGCCTGCGCCAATGCCTGACTCACGGCGTCCGCCCCGCTGAAGAAGAGAAAACGGCGCATGTCGCCCGCCGTTTCGCGCGGCGCAATAGAGCGCTGCCAGGCAGGCGCATAAAGCCAGCGCGCCGGGTCGGGTTGGTAAATGTCGCCGTCCTTTTCCGCCGTCGCTGCTCCAGCCGATACCCAATGCCGCTCGCAGGCAAAGGGATAGCCCGGCAGCGGCAGGCGTCGCCGCCGCTCTCCTCCATGCAGCTTCTCCCAGGGAATTTCCACGCCCGCCAGCCACATGCGCCCCAATGCAGTACGTATTTGCACGATGTCGTCCGCCGCCTCCGCTGCACCGCCAGGTGAAGCAGCGCCTCGAAGTGAAGCGAGGACGGGCGATTTTATTTGCTGCTGCGCCAGCGTCCCCGACGAGTGGCCTGGACCCACTTCCAACCAGACGGCGTCAACTGCGCCAGCCAGCGTTTGCACGCCTGCCGCGAACTGCACTGTCTGGCGGGCTTGTCTCACCCAATAGGCGGGATCGGTGGCTTCTTCGTCGCGGATCCAGGTTCCGGTGACGTTGGAGATGAAGGGTATTTGCGGCTTGTGCCAGCGTACGCGGGCAGCGCAGGCGGCAAAGGCAGCCAGCATGGGTTCCATCATGGTCGAGTGGAAAGCGTGCGAGGTGTGCAGACGGCGGCAGTTGACGCCCGCCGCCGTTAACTGCGTTTCCAGTCTATCTATGGCAGATAGGGGACCGGACAGCGCGCACAGATTGGGCGCATTGACGGCAGCCAGAGCCACCTCGGACGTCAGATAGGCAGCCGTATCGGCGGCGGATAAGGCGACGCTCAGCATCGCACCTGCCAGCATTTGCTGCATCAAACGGCCCCGTTCAGCCACCAGCCAGAGCGCATCCTCCCAAGTGAGTACGCCAGCCAGCCAGGCGGCCACATACTCGCCCACGCTGTGCCCAATCATCGCCTGCGGCGTAACGCCCCAGGATAGCCATAATTGGGATAGGGCGTAAGCCACTGCGAACAAAGCCGGCTGAGCGATTTCCGTCTGGTTAATAGGCGCGCCCGCGCCGGGGTCATCCGCGGCAGCGGGCAGTGGCGTATAAAGCTGTTGGCGCAAATCAAAGCCAAAAACGGGTTGCAGCAGATCGGCGCAGCGGTCTAGCGCCTGACGAAATACAGGTTCTCTAACATACAATTCCTGCCCCATGCCGCGGTACTGCGCCCCTTGCCCAGGGAACATAAAGAAAACAGGGCGATAACGGCCATCGGCGACAGCGCAGCGCATTGGGCTGGGCCGCGACTGCTCCTCATCCGTTGGCTCCAGGTCTACCGCCGCTGACAATGTATCCTGAGCCAAGAGCATCTGGCGGTGGGAGAAGTGCGCCCGCCCCACTTGCAGCGTATAAGCCACGTCAGCCAGGTTAACCTGAGGATGGGCGCGCAAATAGGCAGCCAGCCTGGTCGTCATTTGCGCTAGAGCCGTTTCAGTTTTGGCAGAGCAGAGAAGAAGTTGGGATTCCCCTTCGACAGACGGTGGGGAATTGGGTATATCTGGCGCTTCTTGCAAAATGATGTGGGCATTGGTTCCACCAATGCCAAATGAACTAACGCCAGCGCGCC
>CAZDSN010000267.1:0-2629 GCA_964507675.1 uncultured Ardenticatenaceae bacterium
GCCCCTCTTCCCAGTTGGCTGTACCCACATCCCCGCTAATGTCCAAAAAGTGCGCCGGCAGCACGACGTCAATCTGCACCACGTCAATCACCCCTTCGCGGTAGACCAGAAAGAGCCGGTCATCGTTAACCGGATAGACAATATCCGTCACCGTATACGTGCTGAGATCAGTCGCTACCACCTGCAAGGCAATAGCGTTAGCCGGCGGAGCGGACGTGCGCAGCAGCGGCATGTACGCCTGATAGGCGTCGCTGGCTGTCGCCTGCGCGGGCCAGGATGAAAACGCTGCCCCAACCAGGATCATGCCGGCACAGAGCAGCAGCCAGAACGGCTCGCGCCATATAGCCGGGGTCGTTTGCTTGGTAACTACTAAGCCTCTCTGGAATTTCACCACAAAGACGCGAAGAACACCAAGAAAAACCAGAGAATCTTGGCGTCTTGGCGGTAAGTAGATACTTTGCTTGAAAAGAGGTTTGTCCATTGCATTTTCTCAAAGCAGCAGCCAGGCCAACCCCACCGCTACCAGACCACCGGCTACGGATGCCAGCAGATTAACCAGATCGTTATTCAGCCATGACCACCCCCGCCACGGGCGGGTGGCATGGCCACATTTGTGAATCTTGCGCTCAGTGTCTTTTTGACACACATCGCAGTAATATATCTGTTGCACCGTGGCCCCCAACAGGCTGTCAAACAACGAACCAGCCAACCCGCCAATGCCTCCCAAAAGCAGCGCTGGCAGCAAAGGGAGTTGAACGTCTAAAATGCCGGCAGCCCCCCCAATCACCAGCCCCCCCACCACCGACACGATCGTCCCCAACGCCGAAATACCGCCTGAAGTGCCCACCGCCACCACTTTACCCGTCGAGATCAGGCGCGGCGGACGTTTACTTAATGTCCCCAACTCCGTCGCCCACGTATCCGCCGTCACCGTCGCCATCACCCCAATAAAAAAGGGAAACCACACCCCCCCCGGATTCACCACACTAAACACCGCCAGCGCCGCCCCCAACCCCCCATTCGCCAGCGCCTGCCCCATGTCGCGCGTATGCCCCTTGTCGAACTTCTCCGCCGCTTCCCTCTTCTCCGCCTCCTTGAAGTGGGACAACACGCTGGAACTGACAAAGAAAACGCCCAACAACACCCCCCACACCCATCCGCCCAGGCCAAAAGTGAGCGTGCCCACCACCAAAGCCCCCATCGCGCCAGAACGCGACAGCGAGCCTCGCCACAACGCCAAAGCCACAATAGCCAGGCTGATAAGGAGAGCGATAACAATATTTTCGATCATACCCTAGAATCCGGTTAATCCCAGCACAGCCACCCAGATGGCGATCTGCACCACCAGGGAGGCCGCCCAGATGAGATAGGCCAACGCTTTCTCCCGCCGCCATTGGTAAAAGAGCCAACCTGCTACGCTGTTACCTAGAATGGCTGCCAGCCCGGCCAGCGGCAGCGTAAACAGGATCAGCGGTTGCCGCAGGCGCAGCGCCTGGCCGGCTGCGTCAAACTGTATGGCCAACGGCGTAGGCAAACGGCTATAGATGATGGTCAGGTAAGCAAACAACAACAGATTAACAAAAGTGGGCAATAACAGCAGCAGATGAGCCGTTTGGTCTTGCCAGATAGGCCAATCCAACACAAAAGGCTGGCTGGGAGACGTTGGCGTCCGCGAACGCAGGCCATCTTGCCTGGAGTGAGCATCTCGTTCCCCCACAGCATGGGCATCCTGTGCGCCAACGTCAGAAGTAGTCGCCCGTGGCGACAGGATAGTCGCTTGCAGCGCTTCAACGCAGGCCTTGAAGTTTTCCATGTCCCACGGCGACACTGCATAAGTCAGATTGTCGGTGACCAGCAGCAGTTGCTGCGCTGGCGGGCGGGTGGCGTAGAACCGGATCGGATAGACCCGCTGCCGGTACATAATCTCCCCCTGCCCAATGTAGAACCCAGGCCAGCGCAAACCGCGAAAGTGGCGCACCTGTCCCAGGTCGCGCCCCCAAAGCAGGGCGCGAATATGCGCCAGGGGAATTGTCTGGATCAGACCACCCCATTCAATGATCAGGGCATCAGATTCAATGTGGTAGCAGGCCTGCGGCAGACTGCGTGTCAGGTAGCCGACCAGGACAAGCACGGGTATGGTCGCCAACAGCACAATGCCACCCAGAAAACTCCACAACGAGATAGACTGCGTCAGCAAATATAGCAGCAGGATCAAATCCAGCAGCAGCAGCGCCAGGATCAGTAAGATGCCGGCAATCACACCTGGAGAACGGGGAGGATAAGACTCTAACATCAAGCCGATGAGTTTAACAGACCCCCCCCAGATTGTCTATTCCCGCCCCCATCCCCCCATCCCCAATCGCTATCGCTATCGTTGTCATAATCGCTATCGAAACTCGATTACGACAACGATAACGAATACGACAACGATAACGAATACGACAACAATAACGAATACGACAACGCTCATGATAAAGACTCGCCCCCCGCAGCGCGGGCATCTTGCCCGCCTCACAACAAACCGGCGCCCTTCTTAGCGCCCCCCGTAGCGCGGGCATCTTGCCCGCCTCATAGCAAACCGGCGCCCTTCTTAGCGCCCCCCGTAGCGCGGGCATCTTGCCCGCCTCAT
>CAZDSN010000267.1:2729-5920 GCA_964507675.1 uncultured Ardenticatenaceae bacterium
AGCAAACCGGCACCCACAAAAAGGCGTAGCCCTCCCTCCCCTGGGCAATGGTTGGCGCGTTGCGCCAACCATTGCCCATAAAAAGGGGTGTCTGCCCCGCCGCAGGCGGGGTGGACACCCCAACACATTACTTTTAGCCAGCAGTCACATGATCATTGACTGTTTTCCCCCCGCCCCAAATTCATGTACAATCTGCCCCATACAAACCCATCCTCGTATGGTCACATTGTACAATCAAAACTTGACTCACCCATTCAAAATCAACGGAGATACCCACCAATGAGTGAAAATCTAAACCCGTTTGCTATCGCCCAACAGCAACTAGACCAGGCCGCCGCCGTCCTCCAACTCGACCCAGCCATGCACGCCTTCCTCCGGCAGCCCATGCGCGAATTCCACTTCTCCATCCCCGTCAAAATGGACGACGGCTCTACCCAAATCTTCCACGGCTTCCGTGTCCAATACAACGACGCCCGCGGCCCCGCCAAAGGCGGCATCCGCTTCCACCCCCAGGAAACCATAGACACCGTCCGCGCCCTCGCCGCCTGGATGACCTGGAAAACAGCCGTAGCCGACATTCCCCTGGGCGGCGGCAAAGGCGGCGTCATCTGCGACCCCCGCGCCATGTCCCCCACCGAACTAGAACGACTCAGCCGCGGCTATATGCGCAACATCGCCCGCTACATTGGCCTCACCCAAGACGTGCCCGCCCCCGACGTCAACACCAACCCCCAAATCATGGCCTGGATGTTGGACGAATACGAGATGCTGCACGGGCATCGCGAACCGGGGGCGATTACGGGCAAGCCGCTGCTCTTGGGCGGTTCTGCCGGCAGAGGCCCCGCCACAGCCATGGGCGGTATCTTCACCATTCGCGAAGCCGCCAAAGTGCGTGGCGTCAGCCTGGCCGGGGCTACCTGCGCCATTCAGGGATACGGCAACGTTGGTTCCTTTGCCCACAAACTCGCCACCGAGGTACTGGGGCTGAAAGTTATAGCCGTCAGTGACGAATACGGCGGTCTCTACAACAGCAATGGTCTCGACTACAATGATGTCTCCGCGTACATTCGCCGCACCAGTCGCCTCCCAGGTTATCCCAATGCTGACCCCATGGATAATAAAGACCTGTTGGAACTGGACGTTACCGTCTTAATTCCGGCGGCCATCGAAAACCAGATCACCGGGGCCAACGCCAGCCAGATTCACGCCCAAATCATTGCCGAACTGGCTAACGGCCCGACCACCCCCGAAGCAGACGCTATCCTGGATGCCAAAGGCGTCTACGTGATTCCCGATTTCCTGTGCAATGCCGGCGGCGTGACCGTCTCCTACTTCGAGATGGTGCAAAACGCTTACCAATATTATTGGGATGAAGCCCTGGTCAACGACCGGCTGGATAGAAAAATGACCACTGCCTTCCAGGCTGTGCATGAAATGTCCCAGCGCCGGAACGTCAACACCCGCGTCGCCGCTTACCTGGTAGCCGTCCAGCGTGTAGCCGATGCCGTCCGCCTGCGCGGCTGGGTCTAGCCTCCCAAATGGTGGACAAACTGTCAGTTTGTCCTTGTCAACCAGCGCCAACATCCTTTCTTGCGGGCAATTTGGAGCACACATGCGCCCCAAATTGCCCGTAAAAGCCAGCATTCTCCCCACCACGAAATACAGACCTGCCACTATTAGACTTTCCCTGGCAACCCACAATTTAGACCAGATGTGCTAAAAGTTTTAAGGTTTGAGGCCTTTAATTTTGTCCCCTTTTGTGGCATAATTACCCTGTTGTGGAAACCCGTTTGCTTCAAACTACATAACTGGACACTGGCAAACCATCAACGCCTACTACTGTAGGACAATTTGCTAAATTGTCCCGCTTCCCACATGAGATCCGCCAGACTCCCGCATGTACAGGCAGCCCATGAGCATCCGGCTCATTAAACGGGACAAAACTCACTATTCTCAGCAGAGGAGGGAAAGACGTGTACCAAAAAATAATCATTATTGGGAATCTGGGACGCGACCCTGAAATGCGCTACATGCCTGACGGGACAGCGGTCACCAGTTTTAGCATTGCCACGAACCGCCGTTGGACTGACCGCAACACAGGGCAGCCCGTGGATGAAACAACCTGGTTCCGCGTCAGCGTGTGGGGCCGGCAGGCAGAAACCACCAACCAATACTTAGCCCGAGGTCGTCGGGTGCTGGTAGAAGGCGTCTTAGTCCCCGACAAAACAACCGGCGGGCCGCGCCTTTTCACCCGCCAGGACGGAACTGTAGGCACATCCTTTGAGATTCGGGCCGATGCAGTGCGATTCCTGGGCGGTGGACGTGAAGAAGGTGGTTTTGCTGACGATGAAGGCGGTGGAACAGCCGCACAAGAAGAAGACGACATCCCCTTCTAGGGAAGAGTTTGGCCGCAGCCCGGCCGATCCCTCATCCTAAATTAAGCATACCCAAACGTCGGGATACCGCATGCGGTATCCCGATGTTTTACATTTACCCCTACTGCGGTTTTACCGCCGGTTTTACCGCCGTTACATGCGCGCTGAACAGACGAGGAGCAGTAGGCAGACTCAGGCTTCCCGCCAGTTCCACCTGCGGTGCAGCCTTGTCCCGCACCGAAACAGCCGTAAAACCAGCGACCTGGATGTAGGCCACATACTCAGCTACATCTTCCGCCCCTGTCATACACGCCGCCCAAGCCTCCATATTGGCCCGTTCCGTTGGCGAAAAACGCCCCTGTGTCACCATATCCGAAACAGCCAGCCGCCCTCCAGGCTTCAGGACGCGAAATGCTTCCTGGAAAACAGCAGCTTTATCTGGGCTCAAGTTAATGACGCAGTTAGAAATGACCACATCCACTGTCCCGTCGGCCACAGGCAGCGCCTCGATCTGTCCCAGCCGGAAATCCACATTGGCGCGTCCCAACCGCGCCTTATGGCGATTCGCTTTTTCTAGCATGGCCGGCGTCATATCTACGCCAATAACCTGCCCAGTCTCGCCCACCCGTTCCGCCGCCAGGAAACAATCAATACCTGCCCCAGAACCCAGGTCCAATACGGTTTCGCCGGGCTGAAGCGTGGCTAAAGTAATCGGGTCGCCGCAACCTAAGGAGAGTCCGGTGACTTCTGCCGGCAAATGTCCCGTTTCTAGCTCATACAACTCTCCGCTACAGCAGTTGGCTCCCTCCCCACAAC
>CAZDSN010000268.1:0-5913 GCA_964507675.1 uncultured Ardenticatenaceae bacterium
GTGACGCCCGGCACGCGGAAATCGAAATCGGGCACGTCATACCCGAGTTCGCGCACAAAGGGCAGCATAAATCCCCCTACGCAGGCGTCTACGTGGCACAGCAGGCCATGCTCCTGGGCCAGCGCCGCTATGTCTCGAATGGGGTCAACGATGCCATGGGGATAAGATGGGGCTGAACCGACCAGCAAAATGGTGCGGGGAGAAATGGCGGCGCGCATGGCGGACACATCGGCGCGTAAGTCCGGGCCGACAGGCACGCGCACCGGGCGCACGTCGAAATAGCTGGCGGCTTTGTCAAAGGCCGGGTGGGCGGAAATAGGCAGGATCATCTCCGGCAGATGCTGCGGTGGCTGGCGCTGCGGCTGGCGGGCGCGCGCCCAATCGCGGGCGGTCTTGACGGTCATGAGAATGCTTTCTGTGCCGCCGGAGGTCATGTTACCCACGACGTCCCCCTGGCTGCCCAACAGGGCGGCGCTCATGTTGATCACGTCTGTCTCAAAGTAGCGCAGGCTGGGAAAGGCGGTGGGGTTAAGGGCATTTTCAGACATGAACAGGGTGTAGGCTTCTTTGAGCAAGTCGGCGGCTTCGCTGCCGGCAGAAAAGACCAGACTAAATACACGCCCTTCTTGCCACTTCAGATCGTGGGCGCGAGCGGCCTGCATGTGGGCTATGACCTGTTCTTTGGATTGGCCCTGGATAGGCAACTGGGGAAAATTGTTCATGTGTAGCGCTTCCTTCGCGGCTGCTTAGCGGGTGAGTGTTCAGAGGGGCACAAAATGGAACGCTGATAACGCTGATTTTGGGGATTCAGTCGGCGTTTATCCGCGGCTGGCGCGTCATTGTGTTCTATCCTGAACGGACTGAACGCTTACCTTAGCTGATTGGGTGCAGACTGGTATAATAAGGGACAGGCATTGTGTGAGGGGCCAGCCCTGGACAAATTTTAACACAGATAAGGTGGGCTGAATAAAGTTATGAATGATTTAGACCAACTGCGCGAATTCCTTCCCTTTTTGATTCCCCTGATTGTCATTCAGTTGGCCTTGCTGGTGGCGGCGCTGCTGGATTTGCGGCGACGACCGCGCACGCGCGGCCCCAAGTGGCTGTGGGTTATTCTTATCGTTTTTGTGCAAATGCTGGGGCCGCTGGCTTACTTTGTATTTGGGCGCGAGGAGGGGTGAGATGGATGTGCCGGCAATTGAATGCCGCCAACTCAGCCGCCGTTATGGGGAAGTAGAAGCCCTGCAGCCGCTGGATTTGCAGGTGGCTGCCGGCGTGATCTTTGGCTTTCTAGGGCGGAATGGCGCCGGCAAAACCACCACCATCCGCCTGCTGGCCGGTCTGGCTCACCCCACCACCGGCTCGGCCTGGATCAACGGTGTGCAGACCACCGCCAGCGGCAGCCTGGCGCGGTCCCAGTTTGGTTATTTGCCGCAAGACCCCGCTTTTTACAAATGGATGACGCCGCGCGAATATCTGGATTATGTGGGGCAGTTGTTTCAAATGGAGCGGACGGAGCGGCGGCGGCGGGTGGAGGAGATGCTGAACCTGTCCGGCCTATCCGCGGCGGCGGGCCGCCACATTGGCAGCTTTTCAGGGGGGATGGTGCAGCGGCTGGGGGTTGCCCAGGCGCTGCTGCATCGCCCGCCGGTGCTGCTGTTAGATGAGCCAACCAGCGCTCTGGACCCGGCAGGGCGGTATGAACTGCTGGAGTTAATCAGCGGGCTGCGCGGCCAGGTGACGGTGTTCTTTTCCAGCCACATCCTGGCAGATATAGAGCGCATTTGTGACCGCGTGGGGATTATTCATGAGGGGCGGCTGCTGCTGGAGTCGGGGCGAGATGAGCTGCTGGCCCGCTATGCTACCAATGTGATGCTGCTGGAGGTGGAGCAGGAGAGTACGCTGCTGCTGCCGGCATTTCTGGCGGATTTACAGAGTCGCCCCTGGGTAGCCGGGGCCACAGCGACGGAAAATGTAGTACGGGTGATGGTGGCCGGGGAGGTAAATGCCGGCAAACGCGCCCTCATTCCCCTCATTGCCGCCCACAATCTGCTGCTCAACCGGTACGAATGGGTGCGCCCATCGCTGGAAGAAATCTTCCTCAGCCTGAGCCAACCGGAAAGAGGAGAATAGGGAGTGTTGTGGCGCGTACCAGCAATGGCAATGTAGTCGAGAAGCCATTACCAGATTGTTGTTACCAATGACGCGCGGATTTTGTGGTCGCGACTAATGACAGGCACTTCCAAATACAGCCCGGTGGCCGCGATAATGCGATCGGGAAGGTCTGGTACTTGCAGACGATCTAGCTGGCGCATGGCCTCGGTGATAGTTCGGTCAAGTGGAATCTCAACAAGAGTTGGGTTTATCTGCTCGATAGCTCCAACAATTCGTTCAAACGCCAGACTGTGAATGCGACCTTTCTCAATCAAGTACACGATTTCGGCCAGGGTAATTGATGCTATGGCGATCTGGTCGCCAGCCCGCGCGGCAGAATCCAGAATCACAGCCGCTGAGGGTGAGAGGCGCCCATCGTCATAGAGATACCACAGAATGGCATGGGTATCGGCAACGACCCGAATGGACATGATTATTCCTGGGCGAATGTTGCCCACATCTCTTGTTGCACTTCATCAATTTCTGCCGCGGATGGCGCAGGGCCAAGACCCGTTAGCAAACCGCGCAAGGGGAGTCGAGGTTGATGAGACATTTCTGAGTTTATTTGTTCCAACAGCCGCTCCACCTTAGGGGCCAATCGAGCGATGAGGCGGGCCTGATCAACGGCGCGCAACTGTTGCGCCAGAGTTAGCACCTGCTCAAAGGTGATCTCATTTGCACTAATCATTTGACTGTTCATCCTTATAATCCTTGCACGCTACTCACCGGAAGTAAGTTCTAGATAGATGAATAGACCAGATTACAAAAGTCTGCCAGACTTTTATAATCTTGACAAGTACATGGTGAATAATCGGCGGCAATTTCCCAGGAAATGGTAAACCAATCAGAACGGATCGTTCGCTTCGCGCCAGTAGAAGTAGAGCAGCACAGCCATGATGCCCGCCAGCGGATGCCAAAAGAGGCCGTGTGGCTGGAATGCGCTGGTTGGGTCGCACATGAAGCTCCCCGTTTGCGACGCCGCCCAGAAGAAGGTGGCCGCCAGGATGGAAACGGCGGCCGAGACCCAAAGGACGATGGTTAGGGTCTTGCCTTGCATCACCTTGCCGCTGCGAATCCAGATAATAACCTCCACTATCAGATAGGCCACGACGAGAATGATGATGTTGATTACCGAGGGGATTTGCGTGTGCAGGAAAGTGAACAACCCTACCGTAGCCAGGTAGCCAATCCAGAAAAACCAGGCTGAATCCCACAGGCGGCGAATAGAGTAAAAAACCAGGAATGCCGCGTAGACGTACATGGAGGTTCCATCCAGGATGCCGCCCCACTGTTTAAGCGAGGCGTGGAACCACATACTACCCAGCCCCAGAAACAGCACCGCAAAAACGTACAAGTCAGGCGCCCAATCGTTTGACTTCATCAGGTTGGGCGCAGCGCGTGAGCCGGGTTCCCGGCGGTCCAGATAGACGATAAAGGCAACTGTAAGGAAGTGGCTATGGCATAGAGATTGACCCAGGTATTGACCGGCTGGCGCACGCCCGGTTCACCTGCCTCCACATCAGCGCGGTCAAATTCCTCACAATAGCAGGTATTATCTGCATCCTCTGTGGGAACCAGGCAGCTATCGGGTTCGCCCGGCCAGCCGCCAGCCACAAAACCTAAAAACACGCCTAAAATGAGGACAATAGCCGCTCCCCAGACAATCAAGCTTCGGTATACACCCATTTCCGTACCCTCCTATGTAAATTGGACATTCCTGGCCGATTGCTTGCAGCTGGCAATATTATACGTGCTCGCTTCTAGATTGACAGGACGTGTTTCTGTTGCTGTGCGAGTAATTACATTTGAACGCGGATTTTGCTACAATGGTTGCCATATTGTGGCGTTATCACTGAGCTGAACATGGCACTCTTCTTGTTTTGTCTTTCGATTGCCTTAATGATTTTGCTGCCGCTGGCGCTGGCAGTGGGCTGGCGACGGCGGTTTGGCGCCTCCTGGGGGCTGTTTTGCCTGGGCGTGCTGACCTTTTGGGGGGCGCAGGCAGTACATTTGCCCGTGAATCATTGGCTGACGAAATTGGGACTGCTGCCGGCAGACGCATTGCCGGCAGGGGCAGCATTGGTGCGGGCAGCGTTGCTGTTAGGATTCAGCGCAGGCTTGTTTGAAACGGCGGCGCGGGCATTGGGGTATGCCGTGCTGTTCCGCCGCCGGCAAGGAACGCGCTGGTCAGATGGGGTGATGGTGGGGTTGGGGCATGGCGGCGTGGAGGCGATGGGCTTTGTCGCCGTGCTGGCGGCAGCCAGTTTTAGCAGCCTATGGGTGTTGCAGCGGACTGATTTGAGCACGCTCAATCTGACTGCGGCGCAGACAGTTGCCATTAGCCAGCAGTTAGACGCGCTGCGCCAGACGCCCTGGATGTCGCTGCTGGCTATGCTAGAGCGGGGCGTGGCCATAGGGCTGCACGTGGTTTTGTCGCTGCTGGTGTGGACGGCTTTCCAGCGACGCAACCCGCTGTATGCGCTGCTGGCGCTGGTGTATCACACACTATTTGATGCGGCGGCTGTTTATGTCGGCCAGGCCAGCGCCGTTCCCTGGGCCATATGGGTGGTCATGTTGGGGTTGGCTTTGCCGGGCGCGGTGTGGTTGTGGCGCACGTGGCCGCGCCCTGTGCCGTCGTCGCCGCAGCCAACGGCGCGGGCAGACCTGGCTTTGTTGGCGGCAGCAGTGGGCAAGGAACTGCGAGAGCAGTGGCGCACGCGGCGGGTGCTGGTTGTAGCGGCGGTGTTCCTCTTTTTCGGTCTCGGGTCGCCTCTGGTTGCCCGCTTCACGCCGGAGATTTTGCGCTCGGTGGCCGGCGCGGAGCAGTTCGCGGAGTTGATCCCGCAACCCACAGCGGCGGATGCGGTCGGGCAATATATCAAGAATCTGACGCAGTTTGGTTTTGTGATGGCGCTGCTGTTGGGGATGGGGGCCGTGGCCGGGGAGAAGGAGCGGGGAATTGCCCCCATGATTTTGAGCAAACCGCTGCCGCGGTGGGCGTTTGTGTTGAGCAAGTTCACGGCGCAGGCGCTGGTGTACCTGGCGGCTTTTATGCTGGCGGGGCTGGGAGCAGCCTATTACACCAGCCTCTTGTTTACGCCGCTGGCGTTAGGGCCGTTCCTGTGGGGGAATGCGCTGCTGCTGTTGTGGCTGTTAATTTTTGCGGCGGCGACATTATGGGGGAGTACGATTGCCGGCACAATCGGAGCCGCAGCCGGTATTGGTCTGTTGGCCTCGGTGCTGCTGCTGTTGCTGGGCAGCCTGCCCGTGATTGGCCCCTTGATGCCGTCTGGGTTGGTGGCCTGGGCCAGCCAACTAGGGCTGGCTGCCCCTGTCACCCCTAACGGCGGCGCGCTTGTTGCCGGCATTGACCTGGTTATTCTTTTCTTAGTGGCTGCTGTGGCTATTTTTGATGCGCAAGAACTTTAACTCGCTGCCCGCTTCTAAATTCTCGGAGGAGCTAAACTTCCTGGGTGACTGGGCAGGTGCGACCTGCCCCCTCTCCCTTTAGGGAGAGGGCCGGGAAGTGGGTGAAAACAGTCATTTCCCCGGTGTATTGAAGTCGCTTTGCCCCAAACCATTTTCTCAAAGGCGCTTTTTCCCCAAGCCGCTTTTTCCCAAAAGCCGATATCCCCAAAACCCAAACGGTTTCCCAAATATCCCAAGAATATCCCAAATTTATCCCAAATAATCCGTTGGGTAGCTGCCCCAGATGACGCTTGCGAGTTTGCCGGCCGGGTAATCTTTGTTGGAGAACAG
>CAZDSN010000269.1:0-5912 GCA_964507675.1 uncultured Ardenticatenaceae bacterium
GAACACCTGCCCAAAGAGAAAGAGTATCTAGTTGAAAGCAATTTGAAAGTGCTGCAGGCTGGTTACGATGCAGCCGCTGCTGCGGTAACTGCCTAAAGCAGATTGGCAAGAAACAGCTCGTATCAACCTGTCATCCCGAACGTGAAGCGTGCCCACCTGGGCACGTTCCACGTTTTTGGGTATTTACTTACCGCAAAGACGCCAAAACGCTAAGATCCCCTGGTTCTTCTTGGCGATCTTCGCGTCTTTGCAGTGAAATTCCAGAGAGGCTTAGTAGTTGCGTTTTTCGTTATAAAATAGGCAGATACGAACACGAACGACTATTTGCGGAGAAACCGGTATGTTCCCCAAAATCCTGGTACCTTTAGATGGCTCTGAACTGGCCGAACGGGCGCTGCCGCTGGCAGCAAAGCTGGCAGCACAGAGAGGCAGCCGCCTCGTGCTGCTGCGTGTGCCTGTTTTTGATATGCCAGAGTCGCTGCTGCCGCCAGTGGTAGAACGTCAAGATGCCCGCTGGCGAGAGTACACAGCCGAAGATGCCGTGCACGCGGCCACAGATTATCTGGAGCGTATCGCCGCCAGGTTGGTAGAGGAAGGCAATCAGGTAGAAACGCGGGTGGTGGAGGGAGACCCTGCCGGCATCATCGTTGACCTGGCCGAAATGGAACAAATCAGCCTGATCGTCATGTCCCCGCGAGGCATCACCGGCCTGTCCCGCTGGGTCTTTGGCAGCGTCACCGAGCGTGTGCTGCGCCAGGCGCCCTGCCCCGTACTCGTGTCGCGGGCCACAGCGGACGTGCGCCGCGTCTTTATTACCCTGGATGGCTCCTCGCTGGCCGAACACGCCATTGAACCTGGTCTGGATGTGGCCCAACGGTTGGGGTGTCCGGTCACCTTGCTGCGCGTGGAGCCTCCCGTAGCGAATAACCTCATCGAAGAAATGGTCATTGAACTGGCCCTGGCGGATAACGCAGCCGTGACGCAGTTGACGGACGTAGCCCTGGCCAACGCCGCCTTATACCTAAACGACGTGGTCGAGCGTTACGCGCAGCCTGGCCGCATTCTGCAGAAATCGCTGTTGGTCGGCAAGGCTGCCGAACGAATTGTGGAGACTGCCGAGCAAGAGGCCGACAGCCTCATCATAATGGCTTCTCATGGGCGCACTGGTTTGCAGCGTTGGGTGTACGGCAGCGTCACCGAAAAAGTAATGCGCAGCGCCAACGCTTCCTTGCTGATTGTTCGCTCGGCGTTTGCCAGCCGCCAGAATTCCTGACGCCCATCTCAGACGCAGCCATGCCTGATACCATTGTCGCTTTCCAGGGAGAGTTGGGCGCTTATTCCAACCAGGCTATCTACCAACAGTTTGGTCCGCAGACGAATGTGCTGCCTTGTGTGAGTTTTGCCGGCATTTTCGACGCCATCCACCACGATCAGGCCACATACGGTATGCTCCCCGTGGAAAACTCCCTGGCAGGAACCGTCATCCCCGCCTACGATGAACTCATTGACCATGACCTGCGCATCCAGGCAGAGGTCATTTTCCGCGTCAGCCACTGCCTCATGGCCCCCCCTGGGGCGACTTTGAACGACATCCAGCGCGTTCGTTCACACCCACAAGCGTTGGCTCAATGCGCCAGCACGCTGCGCCGCCTGGGGCTGGAACCTGTCAATTATTACGATACCGCCGGCGCCGCTCGCGACCTGGCTGCCCAACCTGAGCCCCACACCGCCGCCATCGCCAGCCGCCTGGCTGCCGGCATTTATGGCCTGGACATCTTGCTCACAGGCATTGAAGACGAACCCTTCAACTACACCCGCTTTTTTGTCCTGGGAACCGCCATCCCGCCCCGCCACGATCCCAGCAAAACGTCCATTATCTTCACTACTCGCCACGTCCCTGGCGCGCTCTATCACGTGTTGGCGGAACTGGCTGAGCGCGGCATCAACCTGACAAAAATCGAGTCTCGCCCTCGCCGCAACCGCCCCTGGCACTACCGCTTCTTCGTAGACTTTGAGGGGCACGAAGACGCCCCTAATATTCAGGCGGCCCTGCTCGGCATCCTCAAACAAGCCTCTTTCCTCAAAGTTCTCGGCTCCTATCCCGCCGCCTCCCCATTTGTGGAAAACCAAAAAGAGGAGGCTGTTCTGTAGAACAACCTCCTCTTTCATAGATGGTTCAACGTTGAAAGTTGAACTAATCTCCAATTTCTATTTGCTTACAGGTCTTCGCACTGGTCTTGTTTTTCACCCTGTACGATGTTCCCGCCACCGACGGGCGCTGGGGCATTGGCCAGGCATTGCAGGTTCGCGTCAATGGTGTTGAGGGAAATCGCCACCCCGCCGCTGTTCTGGAACGCTTGCACGTTCCCATTGACGATGTTGCGACGGACATTCAGGGGGGCGTCGTTCGAGTCGAGCAAGATGTCGCCCGTGATAGCCACGCGGTCAATCAGGGCTGTGCCGCCTTGAACGTGCTGGATGCTGCCGCCGACAGAACCCAGGATGACCCAAACCTTGGCCGCGCCTTCGGCCTGAATGTTGCCATTAACCGCAGCGTCATAAGCGCGCAGGGTGGAGCCTGTACCCACATTGACGGTTCCCTCCACTTCGGTGCGGAAGAGGGTGCAGGTGGCGCCATCGGGCACCAGGACGTTGTCTACGGTAATCGGGCCAAGTGTGCCCGTACACGTAATCTCTTCGGCGAAGGCAGGCTGGCTGCCGGCAAACAGGAAAGTGAACGACAGAACGGCAAGAAGCATGGCAAATGTGAGCTTTTTCATGGTTTTTCTCCTTAAGAGTGCGGGCTGATGCCCTGGAATTGATTTCTTGATGAATGTGAATCAGTCATCATGGTGTCCTGTATAAGAATTGCCGGCAACAAGGGCCAAAAATACATCACTTTCAAAATTGATCGGATTGGGGGAGCAACCGTTTTGTTTTACGTTTTTCCCCATCCGTGTTAACATTCCCCTCCTATGAGTCGTCCCGAAAACATTACCGATTACCGCTGGGAAACCAGTCCCCCTGCTTCCGTAAGCATTCGCCAGGAATTTGCTCACGTACATCCGGTGCTGCTGCAAGTGCTGTATAACCGTGGCATCACCGACGCCGCCCACATGCAGGCGTTCCTGGAAGGTTACTACCTGGAAAGCCGCGACCCATTCCTGCTGGCAGGCATGGAGCAGGCAGTGGCGCGCATTGAACAAGCCATTAACGCCAATGAAATGATCGTGGTCTACGGCGATTTCGACGCCGACGGCGTTACGTCAACAGTCCTGCTGACGCAGGCGCTGCGCGGTTTGGGCCTGGACCGGCAGCAAGTTCAGCCGTACATTCCCGACCGCGTAGACGAAGGTTACGGGCTTAACAAAGAAGCCCTGACCAAACTGAGGGAAAAAGGGGCGGGCCTGATCATCAGCGTAGACTGCGGCATTCGTTCTGTGGCTGAAGTTGAACATGCCAACAGAATGGGCCTGGACATGATCATCACCGATCACCATCACCTGGGGCCGGCGCTGCCGCTGGCGCTGGCCGTCATCAACCCCAAGCGACTCGACTCCGCTTATCCCGAACAGATGCTGGCGGGCGTGGGTATCGCTTACAAATTGTCGCAAGCGCTGCGACAGGCGCTGCCGCAGCGGGCCAGTTACGTGGATGAGGATCTGCTGGACCTGGTGGCCATTGGCACGGTGGCCGACCTGGCGCCGCTGTTGCGAGAAAACAGGCTGCTGGTCATCGAAGGCTTAAAAGTATTGAACGAGGCGCGCCGGCCGGGCGTGGCCGCCCTGGCCCGCGTTTCGGGGGTGCAGCCGGGCAATATGACCGCCGAAACGATAGGCTTTGCCCTGGGACCGCGCATCAATGCCGCGGGCCGCCTGGCCCATGCCTACACCGCCGCCAAACTGCTGTCAGTTAATAACGACACGCAGGCGAACCAGTTTGCGGCCGAACTGAACAATCTCAATCAGGAGCGGCGCACGCTCACCGCCCGGCTGGGCCAACACGCCGAAACACTGGTCAGCCCCAATGCGCCCATTCTCATTGCCGTGGACGATCAATTTGTGGCGGGCGTGGTGGGACTGGTAGCCAGCCGGCTGCAAGAGAAATATTACCGGCCGGCGATTGTGATTGAGAAAGGGGAGAGCGAAAGTCGCGGCTCCTGCCGTTCTATTGACGGATTTCACATCACAGACATGCTGGACCAGGTAGCCCACCTGCTGGTACAGCATGGGGGGCACGCGCAAGCGGCAGGGTTGACGATTCGGAATGAGAATTTGCCGGCATTCATTGCCCAGATGACCGAACTGGCTCACGCCCAACTGGATGGCCGTGATCTACGCCCCGTCATCCCCATAGACGTGGAAATCCCACTGCACGACGTTGACTGGGCGCTGCAAGCCACGCTCAACCAGCTTGAGCCTACCGGCTATGCCAACGCCACGCCCCTGTTTGCCAGCCGCGGCGTCCAGGTTATAGATTATCGCAGCGTCGGCAGCGAGGGAACCCATCTCCAGCTAACGGTGGGAGATGGACTTCATGGTGTGCGGGCCATTGCCTTCCGCCAGGGTGCCTGGGCAGGCCATTTGCCCGCCCGGGTGGATATCGCCTATACCATTGGCGTCAACGAATGGAATGGCCGACGCAATCTACAGTTAAACATCCAGGACATTCGCGAAACGGCAGCGCCATGAAAATACTGGTCACGGGAGCGGCTGGCTTCATTGGCAGCCATCTAGCGGAGAAACTGGCGCAGCGTGGGGATGAGGTCGTTGGCCTGGATAATTTCAACGACATTGTTTACCCGGCACAGCCCAAACGCGAAAATGCCGCCCGCCTGGCACACTACCCCAATATACGCCTGCTGGAAGCCGACGTGCGCGACCGGGAGCGGGTGCTGGCTTTGTTTGCCGCTGAACAGTTTGAGGCGGTAGCCCACCTGGCGGCGCTGGCCGGCGTGCGCAACGCGGTTAAATACCCCAACCTGTACGTAGACGTTAATTATAATGGCAGTCAAAATTTGATGGATGGGGCGCGCCTGCATCAGGTGGGTAACTTCGTTTTTGCCTCTACCTCTTCCGTCTACGGCAACACCCAACGTATCCCTTTTGTCGAAGACGACCCGTGCGATCGCCCGCTGCAGCCCTACGCCGCCGCCAAACGGGGTATTGAGATTTTGGGGCACACCTATCATTATCTATTTGGGCTGAACTTCACGGCTATCCGCTTCTTCTCTGTCTACGGTCCCCAGGGCCGGCCCGATATGATGGCCTACAAGCTGGCTGAAAGTATTACCAGGGGGACGCCGCTCCCGTATTACAATAACGGTGAAATGTATCGGGATTGGACCTACGTGGGAGACATTACAGATGGGGTAGTCGCCGCCATACAAAAGTCGTTGGGGTACGAGATTCTAAACCTGGGGCGCGGGGAACCCATTCTGCTGAAAGCATTTGTGGCCGAAATGGAACGGCTGGCGGGGCAAAAGGCAAACCTGATCCCCGAACCCAAGCCCGCCGCCGACGTGGTACAAAACTTTGCCGACATCAGCAAAGCCCGCCGCCTGCTAGAGTACAAACCGCACATCCCCTTTACCGAGGGAATTGCCCACTTTTGGGCGTGGTACGTAAACAAGCGTCAATAGTTGGCCGGCTCTCTCTCAAACTCAACATCTACCCGTTCGTAAGCCAACAATCCAGGCATCTTGAACGACTGGCGTCATGCGCTTAATAAAAAGCTACTTGAAAATCGGGTAGGGGTAAGACGCTTTGGTATTATGTGCGTCGCCCCTCCCTAATAAATAGTACGGCATTGATATGTACGTCAAGGGTTTGTCGCGCTATCTGAGGAATCATAAGTGACTGTCCAGAAATAAGTTTCCGGAGTCGAGGCTTCAGCCGGCTGAAGCCTCGACT
>CAZDSN010000270.1:0-5900 GCA_964507675.1 uncultured Ardenticatenaceae bacterium
TGTCCCTGTTCGCCCAACCCCGCCCGGTGACGTACGCCGGGGGGGAGGCCGAAACGGCGGCAGCGGATGAACATCATCTAAGCGAGTCAGAAACGGCTGGCATGATGGCCGCCCTGCGCGATTTGGGCTACATCGAATAATAGGTGTCGCCTGCCATACAGGGCTACCCTGCGCCGCCGCGTTGCGCGGACAAACTGACAGTCTGTCCTTACATTTCTTGCGCATTTTCTTCGCGCCACTGAGCGAGATTGTTTTTACAGGAGGAGATAAAATGAAAAGTGTGCAGTTGGGTAAAATTTTAGGGACGCCTATTAGCGCCAAATTGCCGGCAATCATCAGCTCCCTCATTCTCTGGCTTGTCTTCAGCGCAGCCGGTTATTGGCTTCTTGACCTCTCCGCGACGGCGGCGATTGGGGGCGGCCTCATCGCTACCGGGCTGCACTGGCTGTCGGATTTGCTGCACCAGTTGGGGCACGTCCGGGCAGCACGACGCACCGGCTGGCCGATGCAGCGGCTGCATCTTCATTGGTTCTTAATTGCCTCATTTTATCCGTCGGACGAACCGGAACTGCCAGCATCTATTCACGTGCGCCGCGCCCTGGGCGGCGCGCCAGTCAGTTTGCTGCTCAGCCTGGTTGGGCTGCTGTTCATGCTGTTCTTACGACTAACTGGTGGACTCCTGTTGAACCTGAGCCAGTTTTTCTTCTGGGAGAACCTGCTTGTCTTTGCCCTGGGCGCGTTCTTGCCACTCGGGTTCACCGATGGCAGCACCCTTCTCAAATGGGTTCCCCGGCTGCGTCAGGAACGGTAGCGTAGCGGCCAACGACCACACGCCGCCACCAGAACCAGGCCGACGGCCAGGGTGGATTGTCTGCTACCTGCGTCATGCCCCGCTCCACCTTGTCGAGTTGGAAACCATCCCCCCACAACGCCATCAGCAGCAGCTCGTCTAGCCAGCGCGCTTCGTCTGCACCTGGCTCGCGCAGGTGAGCAAACAGAAGGTAAACCGCGCCAGGTCGCAGCAGGCGGCGGAGTTCATTCCGATAAGCCAGTAACTGCGACGGCGTCAGACTGTGCATACAGCCCACGTCCAACGCCAGATCATACGGCCCAGCCAGGAACGACATATCTGTAATGGGACCATGATGAAAGGTGACTCCCCTGACGCCAGCCGCCTGCGCTCGCATCGCCGCGCCAGCCACCGCCTGTGGCACAAAATCCACCGCATCTACCTGCCAACCGCGCTGCGCCAGGTAAATGGCCGCTCGCCCGTAGCCAGCGCCCAGGTCCAGCGCTCGACCGGGTGGGAGGTGACCTGCCAGTTCAATCACCTCTGGCGGCGGCAGCGCCTGATCCCACGGCACCTGGCCCGTCTCATATCGTTCTAAAAGCCGTTCATAAACGTCGGACATGAACAACGCCCCCTTTGGGAAGTGCCTGGGGATAGCCCGAGGATAGATAGAGAGACTCTGATACCATCACGCTGCCGAGTATAGCACAACCGGGGCGGGCGCGTGCATGGGCAGCGATACAGTCAGCTGTAGAGATATCTTTTAACCTGCGCCAGCCGCCAGACAGGCAATCCACAGCGGCTCCATTCGTCAAGCCGCAGCAAAATCGTTAAAATCCGTGCCGGCACATCTATATGGGAACAAAGCGTCTGTGACTGACAGCTACCAGGGTATTCGCAACCACATTCACGATCATTGGCCCAGCTATGCCAGTTATACTGGGGCCAGTTTGCTGCTGCTGTCAGCCATCTGGGTAATGGCCAGCCGCGGCTGGTGGGCATACGCCTTGTTTGCCGGCGCTTTACTGCTGCTGCCGTTGTACTTCGCCGCTGCCGGGCTGCTGCTGGCGCGGCGGCAGAGCCAGTCGCCTGATGTGGCTTATTTGTTTGAGTTGGGGCAGATCAAGCCTACGGATCGCCTGGTGCAAATTGATGTAGGGCGGCGGGATGCCGGCATTTTCCTCTCCCGCCGCCTCACAACGGGCAAAATCAGCGTCATTGACCTGTACAACCCCCAACTCACGCCCAATCCCAGCCTGCGGCGCGCCCGCCAGCGGCTGCTGCATCCCCGCAGCGACCCGCGACTGGTCTGGCTAGACGGCACGCTCAACCTGATCCCCCTGCCAGACAACAGCGTGCCCGCCGTCATCCTGGCGGACACCCTGGGACAGTTCGTACAGGAAGGCGACCGCCGCCGCCTGCTGGCTGAAGCCTATCGCATCCTGCTGCCTGGCGGCCGCCTGCTGCTGTCCGAACCCACACGTACGCTGACTAACTGGCTGACCCTGGGCCCCGCCGCCAACCGCCTGCCCGAAGCCGCCTATTGGCGCGACATGCTGCGAGAAGCGGGCTTTCGCATCCAACACCAACGGCTGCGCCACGACGTAACCACCTGTTTCCGCGCCGACAAACCGGCTACGGCGGCTGAATACCAGTTGGCTTTCAAACTCAACGTCTAAACGATGACCACTGCCGGCAAGCCAAGCATGACCACTGTCCAGTTCCCGGCTGCGCCGCCAGCCACCGCCATTTTTATCTTCGGGGGCACTGCCGCTTACGAGATTAAGCCGGATGATTTCGCGCGGGTCGTGCGGCGGCAGCAGATAGAGACGCCTTACGGGCGTTCCCCCCTGTTCTACCAGTTAGAAACCGCGGCCGGGGCTGCCGTCTGGTACAGCAGCCGGCATGGCGAAGATACGCTGGCGCGTTCCGCCCGCTTCGTTAATCATCGCGCCAACATCTGGGCTGTGCGCGCTTTGGGCGGCAGCGCCATTTTGTCCTGGAATGGGGTGGGAGCCATCAATCCACAGCTGCAGGTAGGAGATGCGGTTGTGCCGGCATTTTTGCTCGACTGGACTCGCTGCCGGCACAGCAGCTTTGCCGCCACGCCCCACCCCAGCCGGGCGGCAGCCCGCACCATTGACCACATTAACGGCGGCGCAGACCCGCGCCAGGCAGCGCGCCCCTTCGCGGAAACAGCCCGCCGCGCCATTTTGAACCAGATTGCGCCGCCGCAGCCTGATCAGCCGTTCACCTATGTTTGCACCGAAGGGCCGCGGTTGGAAACAGCGGCGGAGATCCGCCTGGCAGGGCAGCTAGGCGCAGACGTGGTGGGCATGACGCTTTGCCCGGAAGTGTGGCTGGCGGCGGAACTAGGGCTGAGCTACGCCAGTTTGTGCCTGGTGACCAATTTCGCCACCGGACTGTGGCACATTGACCCGCGGCGTGACTTTGGCGCCGGCGTCGCCCGCCGCGCCCTGCCGCTCTTGCTGGACGCGGCTGCGGCGCTGCTGGTTGGAAGTTAAAAGTAGCTACTCACCGCCAAGACGCGAAGAACGCATAATGAGGATGGCTGCATGACGCCGTTGGCTTTGCTTGATTTCCGCGACCCCCAACCCGCCTACACCGCTGCCCACAGCGCGCGCACGCCTTTTGGCGCAGTGGCTTATGGCAGAATAACGGACGAACTGATTGTGTTGGCGGCAGCCGCCGCCGACCCACGGGCTAACGCCTACGCTGCCCGCTGGCTGGGCGCGGAAAGAGTAGTAGCCGTTCTCACGGAGCCGGCTGTGACACAGCCCGTCCTGCCCGTAGACTTCATCGAATTCACCAGCAATCGCCCCACTACTTTCTTTGAGACCGTTGGCGCAGGCTACGTGCAGCAATCCCCGCCGTTTTGCGCCGAATTGACAGACGCCCTCAGCCGCGCCGGCGCTGCGCCGCAGGGTGTACTGCTAATATTGGACCAACTCCCCCAACCGGCAGCACATGAATGGTGGCGCAGCCAGGGCATAGATTACTTTACGACCTGGTCACAGCCCGAAGGGGCGTTGTGCCGCGAGTTGGAAATGTGCTGGGCAACGCTGCTGACGCCGCCAGGTTTTGAGGCAGTGGCCTGGCTGGGGGGCGTGGCGCTGCCGGCAGCCCGCACCTGTCTGTGCCCCCAAACCATGCGCTTTGCCCGCCAATCGGGCAAGCTGCCGGCAGACTGGCGGCAATGGGTCGCAGGTTGAAAGGTCTCCTGTAGCGCCAGCATCCTTGCTGGCAACAGCCGGCGCTCCATTTTGCACGGCAACGGGGATCGGGATACACTTCGCGCCATTATTGGCAGAGGAAAACTGCCCGCCTGGTTGCTTCATTTCTGCTCATAACTGCCCGTCACCCGCCCGGCCTGTATGGTAAGACCGGGGAGTCAACTCCTGGCAGCTATCATCCAAGATAAAGACAGCGCATTGGCCAATTCGCCAACTTCATGATGGGCGAATGCGCCCATAGCGCCGTTGATGGCGTCATGCCGGCATCCTCGCCCTTCCACCCCGTCACCAAAGAGGAGTGCAACCATGTTCCGGTTTCTACATAAGCGATCCCGCACAACCTTTACCGCCGCCCTGGCGATGCTTGGGCTTTTCTGGCTGACGGGCGTCGCCCCTCGGCCATTGCCGGCAGCGGGCTGCCAGCCAGCCATTACCGTCACCAGCAGCGCAGACAGTGGGCCCGGCACGCTGCGCCAGGCTCTAACCGACCTCTGCGCCGGCGGCGTGATTACGTTTGCCTTGCCTCTGCCAGACACCATTGCCCTCAATTCAACGTTAACGATTGCCCAATCCATGACCATCAACGGGCCCGACGAGGGCGTCTTGACCATCTCGGGCGAAGGGCAGCGGCGCGTCTTAATGGTCACCGGCGGCCTGGTCGTCAACCTGGATCATCTCACTATTGCCAACGGGGCGCTTTTGGGCGAAGGGGGCGGCATTTTCAATCAGCACAGCCTGCTTAATCTGGCCAACATGGTCTTCGACAATAATCTGGCGACGTTTGGCGGCGGTTTGAGTAATTCGGGCGGCGTTGTCACGATTGCCGGCAGCCTGTTTAGCCACAACCGGACGGGCGACGCGGACGGCGGCGCGCTGGACACCTATGGCGGCTCTGTCATCTTGATTAATACCACGTTTGACCAGAACCACGCCGGGCGGCGCGGCGGGGCCATCAGCGCCGCCAACAATGCCACCCTGTCTATTCGCCGCAGCGTTTTCACCCAAAACAGTACAGAATCGGAAGGCGGCGGCGCTATTTCCTCCTACGGCGGCAGCGTTACCATTGACCGCACGCAGTTTCAGGGCAATATCGCCGATGGCGACGGCGGCGGCATCCTGGCTGTAGGCGGAAGTTACACGATTACGGGGAGTACGATTGCCGGCAGCATTGGCTATCGCGGCGGAGGCATCATGCTGTTCCCTGGCAGCCTGACCCTGCAAAACAGTACAATCTCTGGCAACACGGCTGAGTTGCTGGGATCGGGCATCTATGTGGGCGAGGGGGACGCGCACATCTTCGACAGCACCATTGCCGGTCAGGGCACGGTCGCTTCCGCCGTCTACCTGGTAAACGGCGGCGCTGAGTTTCGGAACACCGTGCTGGACAACAACGTCGAAAACTGCGGCGGATTTCAGGCGCCCCAGTCATTGGGGCACAATATGAGCAGCGACTTCAGTTGTGGTTTCAGCCAGCCCAGCGATTTTAACAACACCGACCCCTTGCTGGGGCCGCTGCAAAGCGCGGGCGGGCCCACGCTCACCCATCCCCTCACCGCCCTCAGCCCGGCCATTGACGCGGGCGACAACGCCAACTGCCCGGCGACGGATCAGCGCGGCGTCCCCCGCCCCCAGGAAAACGGCTGCGACATGGGCGCGTATGAAGCCTCCAAAGCGTTCCAAATCGTGAAGCAGGCCAGCCTCGCCAGCGCCACGCCAGGGCAAACCGTCGTCTACCGCATCGTCATCAAAAACACGGGGCTGCCCATTACCACCACCAGCGCCATCGTCACCGATCCCTTGACGCCTGATCTACGGTTTATCGGGCCCGCCACGCTCACGCCACACCAAAGGGACGC
>CAZDSN010000271.1:0-5888 GCA_964507675.1 uncultured Ardenticatenaceae bacterium
AGCGGCGGTCTCCAAAACCGCAGGCTGCGGGTTCGATTCCTGCACCCCCTGTTTTCCATTGTGGCAGGCTGCTGTCGGAGAAATCAGTACAGCAGCCTGCCATTTTATGACTCTACACTGTGCAAGGGAAATAAAACGTGGCAGAAGAAAAAAAAGCGCCTGCACAAGAAAAGAAAGCACCCGCTAAAGTAAATCCGGTAGTGAAGTACTTGCGGGAAACACGCGGCGAACTGTACAAAGTGACCTGGCCTACTCGTGAAGAATCACAACGCCTGACCCTCATTGTCTTGGGCGTCACCACGGGTATGGCTCTTTTTCTAGGTCTCCTGGATTTCGGCTTTTCCAACCTGCTCAACCTGTTGCTGCAGCTGCTTACCTGATTTTGTTTTGGCAGTAACGAGCGTGCCCGCTGTGGGCAACCGTCGGAACAGGTATTAATATGGCGAACGAACAACAAACGGTACCACAAAAAGAAACGGCAAACTGGTACGTCGTCCATTGTTACTCTGGGTATGAAAACAAGGTACGCCACAGTATCGAACAGCGTATCGAAACCATGGGTATGCAACACAAGATCTTCGACGTAGTTGTGCCTACCGAAGAAGAAATTGAGATCAAGGACGGCAAGCGCAAGACCGTGGAGCGACGGGTCTTCCCCGGCTACATTTTGGTGCAGCTTATCATGGATGAAGATTCCTGGTATGTGGTACGCAACACGCCCGGCGTTACCGGTTTCGTTGGCCAGGGGGATGAGCCTATTCCGCTGCGCCCTGAAGAAGTCGCCAAAATCATGAACCGGATGGAAGCCGAAGCGCCCAAGATGAAGTTCGACTTCCAACTGGGCGAAAAAGTGCGCATCCGTACCGGGCCGTTTGCCGACTTTATTGGCACGGTGCGCGATATTGATATGGAAAAAGCGAAAGTGCGCGTGTTGGTGTCCTTCTTTGGCCGTGAAACACCCGTTGAACTGGATTTCCTGCACGTAGAAAAAGTATAATTTTCTTGGAGGAGCCTGACAGGCGTTTGGACTCCATGGAGGAACAATGGCAAAGAAAATCAAGGCAGTTGCTAAGCTTCAAATAAAAGGGGGTAAAGCCACCCCAGCTCCCCCCATTGGTACGGTGCTCGGCCCGCAAGGCATTAACCTGATGCAGTTTTGCAAAGAATATAATGCCAAAACCAGTAATATGGTAGGCCAGGTGGTACCTGTGGAAGTAACCATCTTTCAGGATGGCAGCTTCACCTTCATCTTAAAGACCTCTCCTGCCGCAGACCTGCTGAAGCAGGCGGCCGGCATCAAAAGTGGTTCTCCTATTCCTAACCGGAATAAGGTGGGCACGATCACCCAGGCGCAACTGCGCGAGATAGCTGAGGCCAAGCTCCGAGATTTAAGCGCTAACGATGTGGAAAGCGCTATGAAAATCATTGCCGGCACAGCCCGCAGCATGGGCCTGACGATCGTAGAGTAGTTATCATTTCCATCCCGTGCTTTGCCGGGCAGCGGTCTGCCAGATTAGCCGCATCCGGCGAACACCTCTTGCAGTTCGGCGGCATATGCCGCCGCTGCCCTGGTGGGAGGCATTTTTGCCGTTATCACCACGAGGAGAAAACATGCCAAAACGAGGACGTAAATATCAAGAAGCGGCGGCCAAAGTGGACCGCAGCAAATATTACACCCGCGATGAAGCCGTTGCGCTCATCAAGGAAACCGTCACGACCAAGTTTGATCCCACTGTAGAAGTGCATCTGCGTTTGGGCGTTGATCCGCGCAAGGCGGATCAGATGGTGCGTGACGTGGTGGTTTTGCCCCATGGCCTGGGTAAGACCGTGCGGGTGCTGGTGTTTGCTCAGGGTGAGGATGCCCGTCTGGCGGAAGAAGCCGGCGCCGACATCATTGCTGATGATGATGTGATTGCCCAAATCCAAAATGGGTGGACTGAGTTCGATGTGGCTATTGCTGTCCCCTCGATGATGGGCAAGGTAGGTCGCCTGGGGCGTGTCCTGGGGCCGCGCGGGTTAATGCCGAATCCCCGTTCGGGAACCGTCGCCCCCGGTCCTGATTTGCCCCGTCTCATTGAAGAGGCCAAAGCCGGGCGGGTTTCCTACCGCGTTGACCGCACCGGTAACGTGCATGCCCCGTTGGGCAAGGCCAGTTTCACGTCTGAACAACTGCGCGAAAATTTGCAGAGTATGCTGGACTCGATCAAAAAAGCGCGCCCGGCTACGGTCAAGGGAACTTACGTGCGCCGCGTCACGCTGGCTAACACGATGGGGCCTGGCATTCGGGTGGACGCTGTCGAAGCTATGATATAAAATAGTTTTTTGGCGCTGTCCAGCGCTCGTTTTACAAACTGTTATCCTTTACCGTAGACAGTTGGTGTCAGGCATGGCCTGACTTAATCAATGCCAGCCGAGGTGAGAGGTTCAACTAAACTGATTATCCAGAAGCGCAGAGTCACTCTGCCTTTTGGTTTGAGTTGTCTTTGAATCCTCATGCCGGCCGGTATGAGGATTTTTTTGTCTGGGCGTGGCATGGCGAACCATGTCAGGCAAAGACAACCCTTTTAGAGGAGGTGACACACATTGGCTATCACAAAAGAACGCAAAGATGAATTGATGGCCCGCTACCTGGAATGGCTGGAACAGAGCGATGCAGTCTTTCTGGCGGAGTACAAAGGTATCTCGGTGAAGCGCCTGGAAGAACTGCGCGGCGGGGTGCGTCAGGCGGAAGGCGTCATCAGCGTTACCAAGAATACGCTGCTGGAAATTGCCCTGCGCGATTCAGGTAAAGCTGTTCCCACTGATTTATTGGTAGGGCAGGTGGCGGCTGGGTTTGCGATGGGCGAAGTGCCGGCATTAGCCAAGACCCTGGTGGATTTTGCCAAAACTGAAGAAAAGTTTATCTTGAAAGGCGGCGTGTTGGGCAACCGTGTTTTGAAGCCGGCTGACGTAGAAGCCCTGGCTTCGCTGCCATCGCTGGACCAACTGCGCGGCCAGATTATTGGCCTCATTAGCGCCCCGGCCCGCAACGTGGCGGCAACTATCGCTGGCGGCGTGCGCCAACTCGTTAACGTCCTCGACGCTTACGCCAAACTGGACGAAAACGCCGAAGCCGCCGAGGCGGCAGCCTGAGGCATATAACGCCCAGGCATCTTGCAAATCAATTTAACCAAACCATTTCCTGGAGGATTATTAAAATGGCCGATCTCGCCAAAATCGTAGATGAACTGAGCAGCCTCACCCTGTTGGAAGCGGCTGAACTGACCAAAATGCTGGAAGAAAAATGGGGCGTCAGCGCCGCGGCCCCCATGGCCATGGGCATGATGCCCATGGCTGGCGCTGCTGCGCCCGTAGTCGAAGAAGAAGAGCAGACCGAATTTGACGTCATCCTGACCGACTTCGGCGCTAAGAAGATTCAGGTCATCAAAGAAGTCCGCGCCCTCACCGGACTGGGCCTCAAAGAAGCCAAAGACCTGGTAGACGGCGTTCCCAGCAAAGTCATGGAAGCTGTCACCAAAGAAGCGGCTGCCGACGCCAAAACCAAACTGGAAGAAGCTGGCGGCAAAGTGGACGTTAAGTAAGATCGGAATTTTCGCCGATAAAAAGGCCAGCTTGTCACCGGGCTGGCCTTTTTGTTTTCCCCACGGGCATGACCTGGAACCTGACGCCTGAGGATCCGCTGGCGCTGCGGTTGGCAGCAGATGTTCGCTGCGGGCCCACCGGCTACGCCGATGACCAGATTTGGGAGCTAGACCTGCCTGGGCTGACCCTGACTACCCGCTATGGCGGGCGCGGGCGCGCTTCCTGGCAAATTGAACACAGCCACACCCCGCGGCTGCGCCATTTCTTCCCCAATCTCTTGCACATCACCTTTATAACGGCGGCGGGACAGCCCGGCGAAGCGTTGTTTTGGGTTGTGGACAGCCATACCGTTGCCTTGTGGCTGCGTCCAGCGGGCATAACGACCCTGCGCCTCTCTGCTGCGGCGAATGGGCTTTCCCCCACATTCCTCTCCGATGCCGCTGGCGAGCGGCACGTTCTATGCAGCCTGCCCCAGGCTGACGCCGCGCACGCCCACGCCGTCGTGACGCTGTCCCGCAGTTGGGCTGACGATGTGGCACATATCCACCGCCTGAACGCGACCATCCCCCACATCACCACGGGCGATCCCGATTGGGACGCCGCTTTGGCTTTCGCTTACAAGGTCAGCCTGCAAAGCTACGTGGGCCCTACGCCCCATCTATCCCACCCCAGCTTTATCTTCACCCGCCTTCCCGAACGCGGCTACAGTCCGCGCGGTGATGGTTCTGACTATAACTGGCAGTGGGATGGACAGGTGGCCACGGAAGCGTACGTTAATTTGCCCATTGTGGCTGCCGCTGCGCCCGAACTGGCGCAAGGCGTCATCCGCAATTATCTGGCAGTGCAGCAGCCAGACGGTTTTATTGATTGGAAGCCTGGTCTGGCAGGGCAGCGTAACGGGCATTTGTGCATACCCTTACTGGCGGCCACGACCTGGCGCATTTATGAGCAAACGAATGATCTGGATTTTCTACGGGAAACTGCGCCGGCGCTGAACCGTTTCCTGGACTGCTGGTATACGCCAGCGCACGATCGCGACCAGGACGGCGTGCCGGAATGGGACAACACCATCCAATCCGCCTTTGACGACCAGCCCAGCTTTGTGCGCTATCGGGATTGGGGGCAGCAGGCAGACATCAGCCAGGTGGAATCCCCCGACCTGATGGCGTATTTGTACCGCGAGCATCGGGCTATGCAGCAAATTGAAGCGGCGCTTGGTTGGCTGCCCAATCCGCAGCACGAACAGCGGGCGCAGCGCTTGCAGGCAGAGCTAGACGGCATGTGGCGCGACGCCACCCGCAGTTACCATTTCCGCGACCGGGACAGCCATGCCATGCCCACGCACGCCCGTTTGCTGGAGATGGAATCGGAAACGGGCCTGACGGCCATCAGCCAGCCGGTGACAACCTTTTTACCACAGCCTAACCGGCTGTTGCTGCGGCTGCGCCACCGCGGTCAACCGCCGCCCATCGTGGTCACGGTTGAAGGGATTAACCAGCAGGGCTGGAGTGACAGCGAGACCATTAGTGGGGATGCTTTTTACTGGTATGGCGGTCTAGGCTCGGTTACAGGCCAGACGCTGTGGCAGGTGATTGAACGGGTGCATGTGACCGGGATGCAGGGACAGGTGGCCCGCCTGGAACTGTTGACGCCTGATTTGAGCCGGCAGGATCAGACGCTGCTGCTGCCGCTGTGGGCGGGCATGGTTCCCCCTGAGCGCGCCCGCCATCTGGTGAAGCGCACCATCACCGACCCCACCCGCTATTGGCGGCGGTATGGGATGCCCAACTGTTCGGCGCAGGACAGGGCGTATCGCGCTGACAATCGGGATGGCTCCGGCGGGGTGTGGCTGATGTGGAACACGATGATGGGCGAAGGATTGGTGCAGAATGGCTATCGCGCGGAGGCGGCGGAACTGGTGCGGCGGCTGATGACGACCATGATGCACACGCTGAAGACGGAGAAATGTTTCCGCGAGGCGTATAATGCGGACAAACTGGAAGGGTTAGGGGATCGGGATTATTTGTGGGGAGTGGCCCCCTGCGCCCTGTTTTTGCGGGTGGTGGGGGTGCGGATTACGCCCACCTCGGCGCAGCAGCGACGGGTTTACCTTTCCGGCTACAATCCGTTCCCCTGGCCCGTGACGGTGCGCCACCTGGGAGTGACGGTGACGCGCCCCCCTGGAGAAGATCGGACGGCGGAGGTGGCGGCGGAGCCTGGCCTTTCCGCCCACGTCATCTACGCCCCTTAAAAAATGAGAGGTGAGGAGTGCGGCATCCTCAGATGCCGCCTGTTCGCATCTGAGG
>CAZDSN010000272.1:0-5879 GCA_964507675.1 uncultured Ardenticatenaceae bacterium
GATTTGATGGGCAACCGCTCTGGGTGTCCCTGAGCTACGACTTACGGTAGCCGTCCGAGGCATCGCCAGCGTCATGCCGGCAACCCATGTCAGGTGGTCATTTCGCCACCAGATGTAACCTGATACGGCTGGATCGTTTCCAGCGGCCCCGCTTCAGATTTTTGAGCGTGATATAAATCCCAACGCAGTTGCAGATTCATCCAATAACCAGCCGATGTGCCAAAATACTTCGCTAAACGCAGGGCAGTGCCTGGCGTTACCCCACGCTTGCCATTAACAATTTCATTGATTCTTTGATAAGGCACGTGAATACTGTCAGCCAGGTCGCGCTGGCTTAAACCCATGGGATTCAGGAATTCTTCCAGCAACATTTCCCCTGGATGGGTAGGAACTCGATTGGTTGGTACGCGAACCATCTTTCTCTCCGTTTAAGCGCTTCGCCTAATGGTAATCCACAATTTCCACTTCATCTGGTTCGTTGTCTCGCCAAACAAAACAGATGCGGTATTGGTCATTGATACGAACGCTATACTGCCCGACACGGTCGCCACTGAGCGGTTCCAATTGATTCCCCGGCGGCAACCTAAGCTCAGGTAGAGATTCAGCTGAATCAAGTTGATCAAGTTTGCGGGAAGCGATGCGCCATATAGATTGAGGGCAAGTTCGCCGCGCAAATTTGGAGTTAACGCCGTTGAAGATGTCCTCTGTGCCTTGATTTTTGAATGACCGAATCATGTCGCTATCATAACATGGAAGTCATGCTATTACCAGAGAGAAACCTACCTTATTGAGAGATTCTGTAGAAGTTCGGTTGTCGGTTAACGGTCGGGTTCAGGCGTGCGGCGGGTGCAGCGCAAAGCATTCAAGAACAGACCTGGATGTGCGCGTGGCCTCTTCGCCAGCAGGCGGCGGTAGCCGCCCGCCTGCACCTGAGGGAGCGCGGCGTTCGGTCGGACGCTGACGCCGCCGACTGAACGTTCGGCATCAGCGGCGGGGCGGGGCAATGAGATAAAAGGTCGAAAATGGAATCACGTTCGTCACCAAGAGAATGTTCGTTTCACGGAAGGCGTCCCGCACCGTCCGCCGCATGCCACTGTTGGGTTGCCTGAATCGAACTACTCACATTTCTCATTGGCGAACTATATTCCCTTGTCGGCCAACCCGGTAATGAGTAGTCGGTGTACTTTCCTCGATAATCAATTGCGTAAAATATCAAATGGTAAAAAAGCACAAGTACAGTTCTGCTCAAATCAAGAAATTCTTGCAATGACGCCGAACCTAAAGATGCGCCATGTGCAAGTTTGTGGCGTAGATTGCCCCAAGCTTGTTTCTGTTGTTTGGTTATTGCTTGAAGATCTACCAGTTCACCAAGTCTCATTGATGCGCTTGGTGTATATAACATAGAGAACAAGCCGTAGATACGTTCTCTTAAACTATCAGAGCCGCCCCATGAAGCAAAATAGATTTTAGCTTTCTCGATCCAATCTTTTTCTTCCTGGGATATTTCATATTTAGAAGCGTGAACATACTTAAGGATACTCTCGATTGCAACGCTAAGTGTTAAAGCCTCAGCTTCTACCGCACCCATACTTGCATGGCATATTGCACGCATTTGCGCTGATAGTGGATGTAAATTTTCGCCAGTATGTGCTGCAAGTACATACAAGAAATAATTTTCAAACATCCTACAAAACTCTTGAGTGTTATCATGGCTAACGGGCAATGGAGGTCTAATCCTAGAGAGTAGATCACTTGAGCGTGATGACCGTATGCAAATCTTCCAACTCCGGCTTGTTCGTTGCTCCATTGCTGACCAAAATATTGGTCGGGCTACAACGAATTGCAGCGCCTCAGAAATGCGGATCTCAAAATGATCATTGAACTCGACATCTTTTGCAAGAGATCTAATTTGAAGAGAGCCTTCTTCTTTTTGGAATGAAAATTCATAACCACCTGCGTCAAATTTCAGCACATTCAGAGAGCCTGAACTTGATTCTTGCCCCGCCACTGTTTTGGTGGTCCTACTTCGAGTATTACATGGAATATCTATGTCGTCATAAATCTCAAGGTAGAGATGATCAGACTTGATTGGTGTTGGGGGAGCAATTTCATGGATTATTTCAGTCAACTCACCTGTACAAAGAGATCCATTCTGAAAGGTATGCTTATTTGGTGAGATATAGTTGCTTATCCATTCCCGTCCATTCAAATCTGTTGCTGATAAACGGAAGAAGACATGATCCGGCATGATCTGACCTATTGGGATATCATTTATGCTGGTGATTTCGTTCATTATTTTGTCGAGTGGTAACACATCTCTGGAGTAGAGCGTAAATTGAAGTTGCCCATCTGGCGTCTGCTTAATTATGCCTGACCCTGAGAATACTTGGCCGTCAGGGGTAATCTGCTCCAATTTCATTTGCAAACAATGCAGCTCAAATTTTCTCTGTTTTAGCGCAATAAATTCGTTTGCACTAAGGTAGCCTTTTATACTCATAATTACTCCAATATGAAATGAAACGTGTGATATTGGTGGGCAACCCAACGGCTAGGTTCAAGCGCAGGGCGGTAAAGTAGTGACCCACTCAAACTAGACGAGCCCAGCCCCGTTGCCTGCAACCCGTGTTGGGCGGCATATTGTTTGAAATGAATCCCGCTAACTTTCCATCCGGGCTTTGTCGACGGCCCTTTGTGCTTCAACTACAGAAGAGATAACAGGGTCAACTCCTGGAAGGATGTTCTTTGACATGCTATCCATAATCGTATCGAGCAGCAGCCACACTACTCCAACTTTTCCTGCTAAATCTTTATCGCCTATATCAACTGCTTTAGCCACTGCCAGTTGCCCTCTCTTGTCAAGTTTGAGCAAACTCTCTTGAATAGGCTTTATTTTCTCTGAACTGACTATCAATGCTCCATCACTTTCATCTTTTGGGCTGAGCGTTCTCAACGTAGCAATACTCTCAAGATTGGAATTCACATCCTTAAGCCATGTTTCAACGTGGTCAATAATGTTTAGCCGTTGTTGTCGTAGTTCCTTCCTTCTCTCCTCTTTCAGAAGGCGCTCAAGGCGTTGGAGTTCGTAATAAGCCCCTAAGAATATACCGGCTAGAGTTAGAGCGAACTGCACAGCTTGTATTTGTTCATCGCTGAATTTAGGATACCCAATCCACGAATTTATCCTTACAGAGACAACCAGCAAAAATACAATCACCACCAAAACTACAGCGGATTTTCTCACGTTCTTCAGCATGTGCGAATTCCAGTATTTGGATTACCTTGCGCCGGCCTTATAACACAACGGTGCCGCCCAACGCCGCGCTCACCTTGAGCCGTCCCGATAGGGCGGGGCGGGTAGTCGGCGTTGTTCGGCGGCGGTGGGATCGCTTACTTTGGGTTTGGGTGTTCTGCTGCCGGCATCTTTTACGCACCCGGCAGAATGATTTGCATGAAATTTTGTGGTCGTGATGACATGTGTAATGGCAAGCGCCCAATTGCCAGGATTATACCCGTGATGCAGAGGAAAGGTCAATCCGGCATGGCGTATCTGCTCAAGTAGGTTGTATAATTGCCAGGCACGCTGCAACAAACGCCAATACACCAACTTCACCACTGCCTGAGTATATGAACGCACAACACCTGACGCAACTGCTGCAACAAGCCGAACAGGCGCAAAACCAACAGGATTACGCCACGGCGCTGGCCGGGTATGGGCAGATTCTGACGCAAACGGCGGCGGAGGCTGGCTCGGAAGTGGTACGCGAGGTGCGGCTGGCGGCTTTGCGCAAGCAGGGGCTGGCGCAGCACATCCTGGGGCAGCAGGCGGCGGCTATGGCCAGTTTCCAGCAGTATTATCTGGAGGCAGGTTCCAGCCAGCGGGCGGCGGAAGCGCTGGTGTTGATTGGGCGGGAGTATGTGCAAATGGGGCAGCCGCTGCAGGCGCTGGCGGCGCATAACGAGGCGCTGCAGTTGGCGCAGGCGTTAAACGACACGGCGGGGCGGGCGCTGGCGCTGAGCGGTATTGGGGAGACGCTAATGGTGTTGGGCAGGCTGGAGGAGTCGCTGACCAACCTGGAACGGTCGCTGGCTTTGTTTTCGCAGTTGGGCAACGAACAGGAACAAGTGCGCGTGGGCAACCAGTTGGGCATCACGTATGCGCGGCTGGGGGCGCTGGACAAGGCGGTGAGCATCTTCCAGAGCAGCCTGGGTCTGGCGCGCAAAAAGGGCCCGCGGGAAACAGCTATCATTTTGGGGAATCTGGGGCAATCTTACCAGGAGCTATACGCTATGGAGCAGGCGCTGCAATGCCACCAGGAGGGGTTAGCCCTGGCGGAAAAGGCGGGGCTGCGCAGTGGTATCCCAGATTTGTGCCGCAACCTGGGGGTTGATCTGGTGTATCTGGGACGAGTGGAGGAGGGGCTGCAATCCCTTTACCGGGCGTTGGAGATGAGTGAAGCGGTAGGGCAGCAAGATGAACGGCTGCAAACGTTGTATTCGTTAGCTCTGGCGGAGCTACAGCAAAACAAGGTGGAGCAGGCCGAAGCGCACGGGCGGCAACTGCAGAGACTGGCTGAAACCAGCGGGATGCGCGGGTATCTGGCGGATAGTTTACATGCTTTGGGGCTGTGCCGGGCAGTGCAAGGGGACAGGCTGGCGGCGGAGCAGTTGTGGCAGCAGAGCGCGTTTATTGCGCATGAAACGAGCCGCCGCTTCTTGTTGTGGCAGCTACACGCGGCTATGGCCGGCATTTCCGCCAACCCCGATCTGGCGCGGGTGCATTATCGTATTGCTGCCGAAGTGATTGAACAAATCGCCTACCCATTGGAAGACAAGGCGCTGCGCCAGACGTTCCGCAGCGCGCCGCCTATTCGGGCTATTTTGGAGGCGGCGCAGGAAGCAGGGCAAAGGGTTGGGTAGATGAGGAGAGGGAAGAGGGAAGAAGGGAGAAGGAAGAGGGAAGTTGTTTCCTGTCGGATAAGTGTAAGAGCGGAACTGTTTGGGGAGAGTTGGTTGATTTTGTTTCCAATATGACTATAATTTGTTTATATTGTAAGCTCACACCGACCAGGTAGTTAAAGTTATGGCTCTGGAATTGGACGATATGGATCGGGCTTTGCTGCACGATCTCCAGGAGGACGCCCGTATCAGCAACGCGGAACTGGCGCGCCGGCTGGGGCTGTCGCCGCCTGGATTGCAGAAGCGGATTCGCAAGCTGGAAGAGGCGGGGGTGATTGAGCAGTACGCTACGCTGGTGAAGCGGGAAGCCGTGGGGTTCGACATGCTGTGCTTCGTCCAGGTAACGCTGCAACGGCACGAGTTGAACGCTACGGCGCGTTTTAAGGAGCAGGTGCAGGGCATGCCGGAAGTGTTGGAGTGCCATCACCTGACGGGGGAGTATGATTATCTGCTGAAGGTGGTGGTGCGGAATACCAGGCATCTGGAACAGTTCTTAATGGAAACGCTGACGCCTGTGCCCAGCATGGACAAAATCCGCACCAGCGTGGTGTTGAGCGAAATCAAATCTACTACGGCGTTGCCGTTGGGCGGGCCGGCAAATGGGGCAGCAAGAAGCGAAGAGGGAAAAGATGATGAAACTTGACAATGCTGTGGTCCCACCTGCGCCAGATTTGTTGTTAGCCGATTGGGCGCGCACCATGCGGCGGTCGGTGCTGCGGCAAATGATTGCGGTGGTGTCGCAGCCGGGGGTGTTGTCGTTTGCGGGGGGGCTGCCGGCATTTGACCTCTTCCCCGCCGCCGATTATGCTCAGGCTGTCGCCTACGTCCTGGCCCATGACCCACGCGCGATGCAATACGCCCCCCCCGACCCCCCGCGCCAAGCCCACATCCGCCCGCTCATGGCGCAGCGGGGCGGGACCGGC